>JBGAOI010000464.1:0-6222 GCA_044221885.1 Polyangium sp. (in: bacteria) | reverse complement strand
GAGCCTCGGCACCGGTCCCCGTCGTGATCGCTTCTCGCAGGTCGCCGATCTTCCAGTCGGCCGACTTGATCTCGCGCCGCGTGTCGACGTCGAACGCCGCGGGCTGCAAGTAGGGCATCGAGTTTGACGGCGACAATGCGTCCGAGGCGCGGATCGCGCGCTCGATACACGGTGCCCATACCGCCTTCGCCCAAAAATCGTATGTCCTCATAACGAGTTGCGAGAGCTGCCGGAACGCGGCGACGGGACATCGGCGCGGGTTCGGCGTCACCTAGCGAGGGCAACGAGACGCGAAGGATAGGCTTGGGTTCCTCGGTGGACATGGGTGATCTCGGCGTTCGGACTTCTCGTGCGCCACGATAACCGATTCCCGAGCAGACGTGACGAAAACTTTCGCGTGTGGGGACGAACCTATTGCCAACACCGGGGTTCTCGCGTTAGTGTCGGCGAGCTTGATTGGCCGTAAGATTCTCAACAAGTACGAAGTTGTTCGCCTGATAGGAAACGGCGGGATGGGGTCGGTTTACGAAGCGATCGACATTCCGACGAATCACCACGTCGCGCTCAAGTGGATGCACGCGCAAGAGTTTGCCGCGGATGATCCGGGGCTGATGCGGTTTGCCCAGGAAGCTCGGATTGCGGGGAAGCTCGATTCGCCGAATGTCGTGACGGTGTATGAGCTCGCGCGGGATCCCGAGACAAACGTGCCATTTCACGTGATGGAATTGCTCGAAGGGGAAACCGTAAGCGGCTTGATTTCTAGACTCGGAGCGATTGAACCTGACGCCGCGTTACGAATTGCGGCCCAAGCAAGTGCGGGTGTAGCTGCGGCGCATGCAGCGGGTGTGGTGCACCGGGACATCAAACCGGACAATTTGTTCTTGGCTCGGGCCGATGACGAAATCATTGTGAAGGTGCTGGATTTTGGCATTGCGAAGATTCGGGAAACGGGGCCGATGTCGGGGAGTTTGACCGTACCGGCCGCTCCTATGACGCAAACGGGGCAAGTGATTGGAACGCCGTTGTTCATGGCGCCCGAACAAATTCGCGGGGCAAAACATGTCGATATGCGGTGCGATGTATATGCGCTGGGCGTGACGCTGTTTGCAATGCTCGCGGGCTCGCCGCCGCATACGAATCTCAAATCGGTCGCGCAATTGCTGCACACGTTATCGAATGCGCCAACGGTTCCATTACGACAATTGGCTCCGTGGATTCCCGAAAATATCGCAGTGGTTGTCGACAAAGCGCGCGCGAAAAATGTCGACGATCGATATGCCGACGCAAGTGCATTACACGCAGCGCTCGTTGCACTCTTGCCCGAAGGTACGAAATTGCGCCACGAGATGCTGGGAGCAGTGTCCGAGCAAGTTCGTCATGTCGTATCGATGGATGCCAAAACGCAGCTCGATGCACCAACGGCACTCCAGAACGTGAATACGCCGGAGACGATTGCTCCGACGCTCGTGGCGGGGCCGGTACCGTCTGCGCGCGCGAACACATCGAAAACGCCGCTCATCGTGGGGATTGTGATCGCTGTGATTGCGGTGATTGTCATCGTCGTGGCAACGCGCTGACCTCGCGCGGGTTTTACGTGCCGACATGGCGTGCGCTGAAAAATCGCTTGCGCTTTGAAACTTCTGCGATAAGGTCGCGCCATGCGTTTTTTCCAAACCATTGCGGTTGTTTCGTTCGTCGCTGGAGTTGCAGCGTGTGGCTCGACGCCACCACCGGACACGACAACGCCCGACAAAGCCGCTACCACCAAGGAACCTGAAAAAACTGCTGCAACGGACGCTACGTCGACGGTGCAGGTGCCCGCGGAAATTGCGGCAATCATTGCCGCGGCCGATCGAAGCGACGACGACAAAGCGCTCGATGCGGGACGACATCCGGACAAAATGCTGGCGTTTTTCGGCGTAAAATCCGGGATGAATGTGGCCGATTTGGCGGCTGGATTCGGCTACACGACGGAATTGTTGGCCCGCGCCGTAGGACCGAATGGCAAAGTGTACGGGCAAAACAATAAGTTTGTCTTGGAAAAGTTCTCGGAAAAAGGCTGGACGGAACGGTTGACCAAACCGGTCAACAAGAACGTGATCCGCGTCAATCGGGAATTCGACGAACCCTTGCCCCCGGAAGTTCACGATTTGGACGCTGTGATCATGGTGCTGTTTTACCACGACACGGTTTGGCAAAAAACGGATCGTGAAAAGATGAATCGGTCCATCTTTGCAGCGTTGAAGTCAGGTGGCGTGTTCGGAATCATCGATCACAGTGGACGAGACGGATCTGGCACGACGGAAACGCAAACGCTGCACCGCATCGAGGAAAAGGTTGTTCGGGAAGAAATCGAAAAAGCGGGATTCAAATTGGCAGGTAGCGCCGATTTCATGAAAAACCCTGCCGATACTCGGGACTGGAACGCATCGCCACGAGCCGCCGGAGAAAAGCGCGGCACGAGCGATCGTTTCGTGCTCAAGTTTGTCAAGCCATAACGATCTTACCGGCCGCTCTCCAACCTACGAGATCCGTTTGGAGTACCAAACGCCCGTGCATTCCGGCACGATGACGGAGCCGCGTTCGAAAACACGTTGCGCCCGAGCTTCGCCAAAAAAGAATCGGAACAATCGCACAGCTTCGTCCAAGGACGAAAATTCGTAATCGGTTCGGATCCAGGTTTTCTGGAATCCTCGGTCTTGTTCGAGCCACTGATAATACGCGGCAAGAGCTTCGTTGGGCGGCGCAGGCTCGCTCACGCCCGTGCCCAATGTTTCGAGAATGATTGCGGAGCCACCAGGGCGCAAAACTCGCTGCATTTCATTCACGGCAGCACCAATGGTTTGTCGCCATTGCTCCTCGGCCCAGGCCGTTTGATGACCAAACGACCAGCCTGCAACCGATAGGTCGGCACTCGCATCCGCAACAGGCAATGCCACGTTGTCGGCGACATCGAGCAACCAATTCGAGTGTCCCGTTTTCTCGAGGCGCTGGCGGGCGACGCTCAGCATGTGGGCGGAGCCGTCGAAAGCTCGTATGGTCTTGACAAACGGAACGAGTTGTCGCGTAATGCGGCCGGTGCCTGCGCCCAATTCAACGACGTCGGAGCCTTCGAGCGGGTGAATTTTTTGAATGGCCGCCAAGACTTGACCTTCGTGATCTTCGCGCTCGACGAGGTTATCGTAATCGTCAGCGTGGGCCGCGTAAATTTCTTCGAATGTGGGCATGAGTTTCCTCGAAAGGGACGAGCGCACGGTAGCGCAATCTTTTGCCTCGCGACAACAAAAGTACGCCCAACGTCGTCTTTCTTTGCTGATGGAATGTCAACCTGACGCGTCCCACGAGCAAGTCGCGGCTATGACCGTCAAAATGGCAGCCTTGCTTATGTTCGTCTTACAATCGAGCGGATTTCACGGCGATTCTACGTTGGCGCGGTCTTCGCTTACGGTTGATGCGTATGAGAATCGATGTGCACGCGAAGACCCTGTTTCCGCTCCTTGTCGGTATGTCCCTCGTTTGCATTGCTTACTTGCAAGCACTTGGACTCAGCCATTTGTTTGCGGCGAAGTTGAACACTGGACAGGAATCGATTCCGCAACGCTGGAATGTGCATTCTCCGCAATCCAGAGACGCGCTGCCTCGAGATCTTCATGGTGACGCCATTTTGGCACGCAATCCTTTCGATTCCACAGTTGGGCCACTCGATGGGCAAAGTGACGAGCCGAAAGGCGGAGACAAGGCCCATGAAAACGACGCGAATCCTTATGCTGATCCGATTTGCCAATCGGGCCGCGTTTTGCTGATTACGACAGCGGACGAACCTTCCTGGTCATTCGCTGCAATGGCGATTGGTCGTGAAAAGGCGATGTTGCGGCGCATTGGTGATGGTTTGGGGGACCAAACCGTGCTCGCGATGGTATGGGATCGTGTATGGCTTGTAAAAGAAGGTCGGCGATGTCAATTGCCATTGGGTACGGTAAACAAGCCCGTTGTTGCTCAATCGCCGCAGCCTCCAGGTGTGCTCGATGGAATTGCTGAACATATTCGCCATGTCGCAGACAATCGTTATGAAGTGGAGCGCTCGATCCTTGAAACCGTAACCAAGCGTTATCGTGAGTTCTTTCGCGGCGTGGGATTCATGCCGATACGAGATTCCGAAGGCGTGAGTCTCAAGCTTTCGGGAATCAAGCCTGGTTCACTCTTGAGCACCTTGGGCCTCATGAGCGGCGACAAACTGCAAACAATCAATGGTTTCGAGATGGGTGATCCGATGATCGCGATGCAAGCTTACAGTCGCTTGCTTACCGCGGACAAACTCGATGTACGTCTCATACGGTCGGGCAAGCCTATGTCGATCGACGTGACGCTACGTTGATCTCTCGATATTCTGTCGGCGGTGAGGCCAAATGGAGATGAGGCGCATTCGATCTAGACGCGCGAGCAAGATCTTTGGTAGCATGAGCAACCGCCTATGTCCGACCTGACCCTTGCTCAACGACTTCTTGTGCGAATCGGCCAAATCTCGGAACGCAGCGACGTGATCGTCCAGCAGCAGAGTCCGCCGCGTGCCAGCGGTAAACGGCTCAGCAAGTGGCAAAGCAAGCTTCCTGCGGATATGTTCGCATTTTATCAAGCCGTGAATGGCTTGAAGTTTTGTTATAGCTTCAGCGATACCCCGGACAACTGGAACGGACTCGAATTCATTGCGCTCGAAGAAGACGGCCGCAAGACGATCGATACATTTCGGAATATCTACCGCATGCCACACCAAGTGGCCAAACGATATCCCAATTATTTTTTCCAAGAAGGCGAAATCGATCCGAACGCGCTGGTTCTTTTCTTTTTCGGCAATGATGGAGCTTGGGGGCTCATCATGAAAGGCGAAGGGGAAAACGTTTCATTCCACCACTGGGACAACGACGGCTTTTTGAAACACCGCGGCTCGTCGTTCAGCGAATTGGTGGAAAAGCTGATTGCGCGCGGATTCGCGCATACGTGGGCGTATTCGGAAGATCACCCCGATACCGCGGAAGTCGTCAAGCGCCTCGAAACGAAAGTTCCACCGCGAAAAACGTTCGAGGTTACGGTGGAGTCGCTCGAAAAGCGCTCGGCTGAAGAGATGCGGCTGACGGTGATTGCGTCGTGGCCCGACCATTTCTGGGACAAAGTGTTGCGCGTGCTGGGTTTGGCGAAAGAGGCCAAGGGCCTTTCACCCGCCGAAAAAATGGCCATCATTGAAAAAGCATGTCGTTCGACGGACACGATTTCGGAGAAAGTTGCAACGTCGGTGATGAATGCCATTGGACAGAAGAAGTCGGACCTCTCGAAATTCGCAACGTATTTTCGTTGTGGAAAAGGCCCAGTGGCTTCGGTTCGTCTCCGTGTCGAATACATCGACGGTCCCATTCCTCTCCAGCCTTATGAAGATACGTTGCGCCGCGTTTTGCATCATGTCGATGGGTTTCACGTGACAGACGGAATTCCATACGCGCCGGAACTCCTGAGTTACACCTATCCACAGCGTCACGGATTGTCCTGGTCACCCTTCCTTTCCTGCTCGTGGGATTACGAGTTCAAAGGGGAAAAAAACAAAATTGCCACCTTCGACATCGTCATGGATGCCGAACGCACCGAAGGCATGGAGGTTGGCAAGACGTACACTTCAACCGCATTGCCAAGCGTGGAAGGGCGCATTGGGTGAGCCGATGAGCGACGATTCCAACAACCACGAACCAACGGGAAAAACAAGCGTTGGTGGACATATTGCGATAGCTCTCGCGGGCATTGGAGCACTTTTTGCGCGAACCGCGGACGATTGCGGACGTGTCGCACTCAAGACTGGTGCAGCCGTCAGCGATGACGCGCTTCGTGGCGGAAGCAAATTGGGATCGCTCGCCGACGATGGATTACGCGGTGGCTCGATAGTTGGCTCGTTGGCTGATGACGGCATGCGCGCGGGTAAATTTGCGCCTCTTGCCGAAGACGGATTGCACAACGGCTCGAAATTGGCGCCGCACGGTGAAGTGGCTGGCTCATTGGCCGAAGAAGCGAGCCTTGCGGGAGCAAAAACCGAATCTCACCTGGGCGATGCCGTCGACGTGTCATTGGAAGTGGTTTCCAACGTACCGACGGACGACGACAATGATTCGTCTCCTCGAGCTCCCAGTGTTGGCGCTGCCGACGAAAATAGCGTCGTCGCTAAAGTAGAAACATTGCCGCTGC
>JBGAOI010000463.1:0-6223 GCA_044221885.1 Polyangium sp. (in: bacteria) | reverse complement strand
GGCGAGGGCGCGTCCGTATGGGCGCGAGACAGGATGCCCCCTCGAGCCCAGCGTCACGGTTATCTTGCGGCTGATGCGTTCTGCGGGTTTTACGTCGGGGGATCCGATGATCCGCTTACCTCTCGCACAATTTGACGATCAAGCTTTTCGCCGGGAATTGCGAGCACCGACACGAGTCTCTTTTCGCTTCGTTCACTTCCCAGCATTTCGTCACTCGGTAAAGCCAAGGACAAAGTGAATTCGCGTCCTGTCGGCGAGGCGCGTACCTCGAAATCATGCGAGCGCTTCAATTCGTGAAAGACAACGCGCTGCACGTCGGTTCGATCGGCGATTCGTTCACGGAGTTGTTGCAAGTAATACTTAACTCGCTCAGGATTGATTTCGCGTTCGAACGGTGCGTTGCGTGCTTCGAGATTCGTGATTTTTGCTTCGACGTTTTGAAGCTCCAAGCGTAATTCTCGCACGCGTTCCAGGACGGCAACATCGGGATCAGGACACGCTTCGAAAACTCGAAAATATTTGGCAATGGATCCTTTTAGCGTATCCCGTTGTTTGCGGAGTGCCGCAAGTCGTTTGGCTCCGTCCGGCTGTTCAGCCTTCATTTTCTTTTGCATGCGCTCGACATGCTCCATGACGAACTCGGGCGACGAAAGAATCTCATGCAACCAATTCCACGCGGCATCTTGCAATGGCATTGCGGGAATCGCTGGGAACGCGCAAGCTTCGGGGCCTCCGTCGTGCCTATTGCCGCAAAAATAGTAACGATATCCTTCGCGATTCTTCATACTGCGGTTCGTCCACTTTCCGTGCATGCCTCCTCCACAGCTAGGGCATTTCAAAATGCCCGTCAGGGAGAACGTTTCAGCCGTCCCGCTTTCGCCTTCACTCACATTGCGCATGCGATTGATTTTGCTCTCGGTCGCTTTGATTTCTTGCGCCTTGTACCAAAGCTCGGAATCGATGATCGGCCGGTGTTCGCCCTTGTAAAACGTTTGCTTGTGTCGCGGCAGCTTCGAGGGCAAACGACGCTCGTACGCAGCCTCGTCATAACTGGTATACCCCGCATAAACGGGATTGTTCAGGATGTGCATGACCGCCACGTGTACAAATGGTCCGGCAGTTCGTCGCTGATAACCAGCCATGTTCAAGTGTCGAGCGATCCGTTTGCTGCCGTAGCGAGTTTGCCCGGTATACAGCTCGAACACGAGCCGCACGACGAGAGCTTCGTCCTCGTGCACATACCAGGTTTTTCCGATGGGATATTCCAAACACGCTTGACGATACGCATCGTCGGGCGAAACGCCTTGCGCAAGAAGTTCGTTTTTCCGATGCGATTGTGACGTATACCCAAACGGTGGAGGTCCGCCGCTCGTTTTTCCCTTCAATGCTTTGCCGCGTTTCATTTCGCGGATGCGTTCGGCCGTCAGTCCGACTTCGAGTTCAGACGCGGCACCCAAAACCTGCAATGAAAATTTGCCGTGCGCGCTCTTGTATTCGTACAGGCTATTGAAGTCCCAAAGTTCGACGCCGTGCGGACGAAGCACATTGATCAATTTTCCAAGGACGTCGTTGTTCCGCCACAAGCGATCGGTATGCCGCGCGCAAATGCCAATGACGTGACCCGCGGCAACATCGTCGAGTAATTGTTTGAACGCGGGTCGTTTGTCCGTCCATAACTCCGCAGACACGTTGACGGGTTCGACGTAGATGCGGTAGTCGTGCCATCCGCGCCCCATGGCGATTTCGATCGCGCGACGGCATTGATTTGGAATCGAGAGGTCTTTTTTGACGCTTTCCTCGCTCGTCACGCGCACGTAAAATGCCCAATAACGCGCGGGGGGCGGAGACGACTCGGCCCAAGATTGGAGCGGCAGTTTTTCCAAGGTGGACGAAACGGACGTCATTCGTTCTACTCCTTTTCTTCCCGGGCGAGTTTGACGAGTAAATCGCTGATAACATCATACAAAGAATCGCTCAAGCGAAATTCGTTCTCGACTGCGGTGGTTGCAGGGTTTTCCGCCGGAAGAATTCGCGCGGTAATTGCGGCGAATGATTTCTCACGCGGGAGCACCTCGACCACAAAGGAACGCTTGACCACGGGAATTCGCGCGGGCTTTTTCGTCGCTTTCGACGGTGCACGCGTGCGCCGTTTGGGTCCAGCAGCGGGCCACGTGCTCCGGCGTGACGCGGGCGGTCGTGATTGAGGCGCTCGGGCAGACTGCGGATGCTTCGACGGCGGGGGAAGGTTTCGCGATTGAGGCGCGCGGACAGATTGCGGATGCTTCGACGACGGGGGAACGGTCTGGGTCGGTTCCGAATTTTTGCTCACGAAGACACCTCCTTGCACTACGTCATCGTTGAGCGTGAAAGGAGCGCAAACGCGGCGCCAGATCTATTTGAGAAAAATTGGACAACTAGACGTCTAGACGTCTAAATGTGCCGCTTCGACAAACGGTACAAGCTTCGATCAGCGCGCGTTTGAAGATCCCGCCAACGACCTCGACACGCCTTGAGGCGCGGGTGTTGGAACTGGCCCAAATGTGGTTCGACGCACGCGTTCGCCGACGCACGACGAAGCCGACGCGCCGCACCTCGCCGACAAACCCAGAGAAGCCTTGGTTTCTCTCCGTGCGGGTGGTAGGAGAGGATTCGGCCGGACGAACGACGCCGGAGTGACAAACATTCATGCCGCGCCGCGCACCAACGTTTAGCTCGGAAGAAACGAAGAAGGAAAGGACTCTCGACCATGCCCCGACGAACTGAACCCGATCCGCAGACCGCCAAGATTGGTGCTCGTTTGCGCGAACTACGACTCGAACGCAACATGTCCCTCAGTGATCTCGCGGATGCGGCGAATATATCCAAATGGCACCTTTCCAGCATCGAATACGGTTTGGCTGCCATTACAATCCAAACCATTTCACGTTTGTCGAAAGGGTTGGCGTTGCCTCCGCTTTACCTGTTGGTATCGCCCCCGGACGACGATCGCGATCAGGTGATGGAGCTGGTTCGCAAATTGCCCGCGCAAGAAATCACGAAACTTCGGCGAGAACTCGTGAAAACGGCCAAAGAAACCGCGAAGGCGGCAGCCAAGGCAACACGCTCGCGCGCATGATGTGAGCGCCACGCTGGACCGAGGGGGGTCTTCCCTGCACGTCAGCGCCAAACCCTAAACGCGGCAAAAAGCGTCGAGTCGATACACTCGCAAAGAACATCGACGCTCTTTGAGGCGTTGTAGTAGGGTTCGTCGGCATGGTGCGCGGCACACGAGGACGTCACTTGATGGCGCTTTTTTCGGCGCTTGTGTGCTTTGGGCTTGCTGGAGAAGCTACGGGACAAACGCCAGGTCCGGCGCCGAGCGCGTCGTCGATTGCTGCGGAATTTGACGCGCTCGTCAAAAAGGGCGACCAGGCGAGGATCGCAGGCAAGTGGTCGGACGCGCTCGAAGCGTACGCAAAGGCGCTCGAAATACGCGATGAGCCGCTCGTCTCAGGACGTCTGGGTCTCGTCGTGCTGGAGTTTCGCGAATACGATGTGGCCGCGATCCAGCTCTTGCGTGCGGTCGAACGCGGCGCGGGGGTCAATGATGCCGAACGGTCGAGGTTTGTCCAGGCATTCCTCGTTGCCCAGAAGCAAACGTGTCGGCTCGAAGTCGTCATCGTGCAAACGGGCGTGAACTTCGAGATCGACGGGAAATCGCGGCTCGAAGGACGGCACGACTCTTGGACGTTTGTCAAAGCGGGCAAACACACGTTGCACGCAAGTCTCGAAGGTTTCGAGGACCAAACCATCGAGATCGACGCGCCCAAGGGCGGTCTGTTGCCGATCAAGATCGATTTACGTCCGGTCAAACCCCCGGAAGAGCCTGCAAAAGAGCCGGAACCTGAACCGGCAAGCAAGGCGGCGGATCCTCCGCAGCACGAAGACAAACCTGCCGTGGTGGTCGTCGAAGACAAACCTACGGCTCCGACAAACCCACCACGGAAAAACGGCTCGTTCGTCTTCGGCCTTGGCTTAGGGTTCGTTTTCGAGGCTACGCCATCGCCCGCGATTGGTCCGCACACCTTCGTGGCATGGCGATCGCGCTCGTGGTGGGAAGTGGGCGTGGACGCGCGCGTTGCGTGGACGTTCGTGAAGGACGAACGATCGCAAACCACGCAGTTTGTCACATGGTCCGCGATGGTTGCGCCTTGCGGTCGATGGAAAAGGCTACTCGGTTGCGGACTACTTCAACTTGACGGCGTACAACGAACGGAAGGCACCAAAGGTAGACTTCTCCCTGGACTCGGAGTACGCGGTGGTGTGGAGTTTGAAACCCACAGGCTGCTAAATTTGCAGGTCATCGGCGACGTCACGCTTCACCCCCGCGGTTTCGCATTTGAACTACCTGGATCGAAGGATGACTGGATCAGCTCGCAGATCACTGGAACGCTCGGAATTCGCGCACTAATCAAGCCGTGAGGAAACGTTATGCAGTCAAAAGGTTTGACCATTCGTAGCGCTCTACTGTTCGCGGCGAGCATTGCTACGGCTGTTTGCACGTTCGCTGCTTGCGGCGTGAACTACGAGTTCGGCGGAGATCTCTCTGATGCGTATCCGTGCGATGACCCCAAGTACAGCGACTATCACGGAGACCGCTGCGTGGATTGGCGCTGCGAATCGGGTAACGCGATCCCCGAAGACAACTGTCCCGACGCGGGTTCGTCGTCGAGCGGTTCGTCTTTGCGATGCACAGGGACGTGCGTACCAAACAAACCAGATGGCTTCGACGCGCCGCAACCTGTCTACATCGGTGCCATGCGCGCGAAGTATGTGTTTGGCTGTCCTGCCGAAGTTGGCGGACCTGGCGGCTTTCAATACTCCGGCTTGAACGTTCCGTCGCCAGGCTGCCCCGCGTGCGTGTGTGGCTCGATCAAGGGCACGTGCACGCCTCCAATGACGATTACCTTGCGTGCGAGTACGTGCGACTTGCAACCGGGGAGCACGTTCAATTTCTCAGGCCCCGATGGTTGGGATGGTTCATGCACGAACTTCAATGCGATGCCCGCGGGTGCCGAGTGCCCACCGGCAAGCGGCATTTCGTGCGCCCAGTCGATCGATGCAGCAACCCTCGCGCCCCCCTTTGAAGCATGCGAACCGATCCCCGTACCCGTTCCCAAAGCGACGAGCGACAAACCTTGGTGGACAAACACCGTTATGTCGTGCAGTCCAAGCGTCATGGACGGTGCATGCGATAGCACCGCTTCAGAAACGTGCCTTCCGTCCTTGCCTTCCAACGAACCCGAGTGGCGTTATTGCGTGCGCAAGCAAGGAATCCACGAGTGCCCCACCAACGTCCCAGGGCTAGGGTTTGTCAAGCAATACATTGCCTACGACGGGTTCATCGACACACGCAAGTGTACTGCGTGCGAATGTGGAGCAGCGGGCGGTGTTTGTTTCGGCACGCTGAGCACGTACAAGGACGACGCGTGCGGCACAAACGAGATGATTGTGTCCTATCCCGTCGGTTCTAATATGACGAACTGCCTCAACCTTGCTCCGACGGGCGATTCGTTTGGGAGCAAAGAATTTACCGATTTGACGTACGTTCCAGGGAGCTGTGAGCCCAAAGGGGGCGAACCGATCGGCGAAGTCGTTCCGATCAAGACTCAAGTCAAGCCAGATGGAGATGTGGAGGAAACGGTCACGACGTGGTGCTGCGCCGAGAACGAAAGCGACAAGGCGAAGTCCCAATAAACAAATGCCAAGTTGTCCGCCCTATGGTGCTTCGTTTGTTGTTCGAGGTTGGCAAACGCCACGTTTTGCGTCGCACGTCTCAAACCCGAGTTTTGCACAGTCAATCGTAGTACGTGTGCCCCCGTTGCATACTTCAAGCAATGTGCCATCACATGTTGGCTTCGGATTTGAACGGTCGTAGTTGCATTGAAAATCAGCGCCGCAATGGGGGCGAGAGCCGCCTATGCATTGAAATCCTTTTGCAATTGCCGAGCAGTCTACAAATTGCTCGTGACCGTTGACGCATGCGCGTAACATATTGGAATCGTTGCAGACAATGCCGATCCCATAATCTGCAATGACATCATCCGATGACTCTGTGTCGCAAGCGGCGCCCAAGCCGGTACACATCGCGCGTGCAGGCGCCACTTCGCACGTCAATCCAAACTTCGCACAACTTGGCGACAAGTACCGAAATCCCTTGCCCTCATCGAAGGAGAAATTGCAA
>JBGAOI010000462.1:5930-6232 GCA_044221885.1 Polyangium sp. (in: bacteria) | reverse complement strand
GTCGCGCAAGTATTCCTCGTTGGTCGGCGTGTGCCGATATTCCTCGCGCTTCTCCATTTGAACCGCAGGCGGATACGGCAGTTGATAATCGTGCAGTTCCGGTCGCGGCCTGAGGGTCGGTTCTTGCGACCAGAGCGCCGACAGACGATTACCGAGTTCTTCTTCGGTCGCGGTATTCACGTCCAGGGATTCGTTGGACCTCGAGCGCTTCAACCAAGCCATAAACGTCTCCCTTTCGCCAATTCATCGACTGTGCCTTGCATCGTTCTGCGCACGTGCGCATCGATCTCGTCAATGTTCCC
>JBGAOI010000462.1:0-5920 GCA_044221885.1 Polyangium sp. (in: bacteria) | reverse complement strand
TTCAACCGAAATCGGCGGCAATACGCGCACGCTGATTTTCGTCGGCAATGGCCAATAACCCGGGAGCGGACCGAGCCAAAAACCCCAAGGCAAACTCCACGAGAGTGGAAATCGCTTCAATCGGAAACGTTTGTCGTAGCCGAGTTTTTTGGCCAACGACGCTCCTTCCCAAAATACGATCAAGGCTTCATGGCCACCCACGGACACCACGGGCACGATGGGAACCCGAGCTTCCCGCGCCAATTCGACATAACCTTTGCGCCCGGCAAAAACAATATCGTTACGCCGGGAAAAACTTCGACACGCGTCGTCGTCGCCTCCCGGGTACACCTGCACCGCCCAGCCTCGACGAAATGCTTCGAGTGCATTCTCCCGCTTCGCACGCACGGCGCCGAGTTTGCCAAGCGCACTCGCGAGTCGTTGTGGGTACTGGTCAAACATTCCATCGTGGGCCAGCGTGACCAATGGAGGCTTTCGACCCGACGTGTGATACGCGCCAATCCACACCAGCGTATCCGGGATCAATGCGGCGCCGCTATGGTTTCCGACACCTAGAAAGGGCCCTTCGGGCAGATTCTTCAGGCCTTGCACGTCCGCTCGAAAATACGTATGCACCGCGTGCGTGAGCCAACCAGCGTGGGCTCGCTGAAAATCCAAATCGATTGCGTCGAGGTCACCAGGTTTCACGTCCATGGCCACCGGATCCTCGAGGCATCGAAATCATAAAAGCCGGTTTCGGGCCATTTGGGCATCGTACAGCAATACTGGGCAAACCCCACGAGCGACGTAAAACGTCGGTCAAGATCCAGTGGATCGGGATATTCGAAGCGTTCAGCAGCCTCGGCGAGGCGAATGAGGCCCTCGTGATAGCCCGGCCATCCCACCAATGTGCGCAGATACGGCGCCCACGCCGTTTTACCTTCGACAACCTTTCGGGCTTCGTCTCGTAAAACCGCCAAACCGCGCGGATGCGATTGCAGCAATTGCAGATCGTATCCCAAAAAAGCGTCTTCGTGGTATACGCTCAATACGTGTCGTACGATCTGCTCGGCACGCTGCGTGATCCCTGTGTCCACAATGAGCTGCCGCGGATTGTACAAGATTTGCAGCGGAACGCGAATGGGAACCTGACCCATGAGCGTGTTGCGACTCCGCTCTCGTTCGCGCTCGCTTTCGCTCAATGTAATGGGCAACATCGCCATCCAACCCACGGCGAATTGCCAAGGCGTGGGAAATTGATCAATGTACCCATGTTTCCGGAAAAACCCGAGACGCTCGTGGATGTGTTGCTCCGTATTCATGTCGCCGCCTTCAAAGGAGCAATGCGTGTGTCAAGTCCGACCTGAGCCAATCGAAGGTTCAGATCGTCGATGAGTTGCCGACAAACCGCTTCGCCATCGCCGCCGATGGCATTGATAAGATCGGGGTCGCGCACCGGTTCGATCAATGCTCGTCCCCAATACGCCACCGTGTTTTCCAGTTTTTGGCGTGCAGTCGGCTCGAGTTGCGGAATTTGTTGGCGCAAAAAATGCAGTCCAAATGCAATATGACGACTCTCGTCTCGACCCAACAGCCGAGGCATCCAATCTCGCAGCACGGTTTTTAGGGACCAAATCGGCCCACCGTCCAATTCTACGCCACCGTTTGCCTCGAGCGCACTCATTGCGCGCGATCCTGCAAGAAAAAGCGATTGCCCTACGCTTTCAATAAAGATTTGCATGCCCAGCACGAGCGCCTCGGGTGAATCCGCTGCTTCAACTTCAGTCATGAGTTGCTCCACCGAATCACGCACGGGTGGTTCACAACCGAGCAACTGGATGAGCCGATCGAAAAAGGCGACATGTCGCGCTTCGTCGATCCGTTGCGTCATGACAAACGTCCGTTCCGGTCCTTCGGGCAAGAATTCCAGCAACTGAGCGGCTGTGTGTTCCGCCGTTCGTTCACCTCGACGAAGCTGAACGAAACACTCGGCTGCGGTTTGTCGAAATACTTCCGGGAGCGTATGAACATCGAGCGTGTCCCAAGCAAGGTCGTCGAGTTTCCATTGATCTCGAGCTGCCAGTTCGCACAACCGTTCGAGATAATGCTCGGAACCGAGGGCTGGTTCTGCCTTGCTGTACGACGTTGTGGAGTCGAAGTTCGGCCCGTTCATCGACGCGCACCTTATCAAGAAATTTCCTCCACGGCGAGTTCAAAATGCAGTATCTTGGCGCGGTGAAGCAAGACCTGATACGGGCGTACGGCTCGGATCCCATTGCCTATTCGACGCTCCACCCCGGGCTTGCGTATTTCGAGACGTCGTTTGGATATGTTGCGTATCAGCCTGTTTTGGGATTTGCAATGGCACTTGGACCTCCGATTTGTGCGGACAATGATCGCGCGGAGATGATCGAGCGTTTTATGCGGCAACATCGGCGCCCGATTTTTTTCTATGTGCGCCGGGATGTGGCGAATCTTGTCGCGAGTCTGGCGGGCAGTCGATTTTTCATGAGCGGGATGGGCGTGGACAAAGTATTGCCGCTCGACGCGACACCGCTCGAATTGCATCCCAAGGTACGCGGAGCTCTGAAAAAGGCTCAACGCGCGCAGTTGCGCGTGGTGGAGGTTCGTCCGTCTGAACTTCGAGGGCACGAGCGGGAGCGGATAAACTCGATTACGCGAAGTTATCTGCAAAAAAGTTCGGTACAAGTCGAGATGCGTTTTATCAATCGTCCTCTGTCGTTTCATGACGACGGGTTGGCGCGCATGTTTGTGTTGCAGCAGGGGCCTGAGGCTCGCGTATTCGGCTATGTGGTGCTCGACCCGTATTTCGACAAGGGTCGTATCCAGGGATATTTATTGAACCTCATTCGTTGCGAACCGACGCGGTTATGGGGCGTTTATTATTCGGCTGTTGCGATGCTTGGTTCGATGCTGAAAGCGGAGGGGATCGAGCAATTCTCGCTGGGTTTTTGTCCGTTGGTCGATGTGAATGTGGAGGGATGTTCGCCGTGGCTTTCGCGACAGGTCCAATGGATGGAGCAGAAGTGCGCGACTATCGAATATCTTGCGCGCCTGCGTGAGATGAAAGAGGTTTTTCCGGGACATTCGCCACAACGGTATTTCGTGACGCCGTCGCCGTGGGTCGCAACGACCGTTCTTGCCCTCACGTTGGCAAGTGGCGTGCCGATCAGCGGAATCGTTCGCCGCGCATTCTCGGCGGATCCGAAGTGAAATCGTGTTGGTGGGGACGTTGTCGAGATGAAAACCGTTGCGCTCTTTAGGTGCTACACGCTCAATCCAAGTCTAGAGCATACTTCAACGAGCGCCACTTCGGCTCCAGCCGCGACGTTTGTAATGACCGGGTGTTCGACCCGTGGGGTGGGATCGATATTAAAGACGGGCACATTTCGCATGATCGCCGCGCGAACAATCATATCCGTGACGCCCACGGAAAACGAGGTTCCGGCAAATATCACGAGTTTGGCTTTGACTTCGGCCGCTTCGCAAACTTCACTCCAGCCATAACTCATGTGCTCCGTGTACGATTCGTCGAACCAGAGGACATGCATACGCAAAAACGAACCACAAAGAGGGCAGCGGGGGACATTCTTTTCAACGGGATCTTTATGGAATTCGCTGAGGTCGACTTCGCTGCTGGGAATTTTGCCCATGGGAGCGCCGATCAAACAGCCGTCCATCGAGCATCGGAAGCGGTTGCTCGAGCCGTGGACTTTGATCATGTTTCGCGAACCGGCTTGTTCGTGCAGTGTATCGATGTTTTGCGTGACGAGCAAAAATTCGCCGCCGCGATCGATTTGAAATCGTTCCAATGCGGCCATTGCGAAATGTCCCGGATTGGGTTTGGCGTCGCGTACCTTGTCAAACCGAGACAAATACCATTGCCATGAACCGGCGGGGTCTTCGCGGAAAAACCGATAGGTCCCGAGCTCCATCACGTCCCGTTTCCAAACGGCTCCTGGATCGCTGCCGCGAAATGTGGGAATGCCGCTGGCAAGGCTTACCCCGGCGCCCGTGACGATCAAGATTTGACCCGGGTTCGTCGCGGCAATAACGTTCGTGAGTGCAGTGAGCGCGTCTTGCATCAGTCGAGGGTAACACAGATTTGGCGCGAGGTCATCTTTCATTGCGTGGCCCAGGGATGCATCTGTGTCAGCCCGCAATCGCCGGGGGTTTATTGCACAGGGTCAAAGGGCAGCCACAAAATCCGGAACTTCCTCGTGGCGCGCGTGTCCCTGTTGCCGTTTCGGCAACTCGGTTTGCGACAGCCAGGCAGCAACATGCGCGATACCCAGACGCTTCACCATCCCTTGGACAAACCTGCGAATGCGTTTCTGTTGTTGCGTCTCGCCTGGATCGGTTGGCTCTCTTCATTGGTCGCGGTGGTGATGTATCCCGTGGCGGTTCTCGAAGTGCCATTCGTCCATGAATTGGTCGTCATTCTTCGTGGAAGTGCAGCGGTATGCGAGCGAGACGATTGTGCTCCTGAAACGTGGCTCGTAACGCATACGGATTGGACGTGGATTGACTTGCGAGAAACCTGGCACATTTGGCTGCCGCTATTGTTTGGCCTGGTCATTCCGACGGTTTTGCATGTACGTCGTCGAAGTCGATTGGGACCCGCATTCAACGATTGGCCTCGGGCGCCGAGCGCCACGGAGCCCCAAACCTACCGGGAGAAACAGAAGAGCTCCGTGCGTGGATATCAACGTTCGTTTGTCGCGTATGTACGTGCATTCCTTGGGCGCATGAGTGTAGCGATGTTGCTTTGCGCATGGGCCTTTTACGGATTGTGGAATACGCGGCTCATCAAGAATTACGGCTGCGTTGTTTATTCGCCCGTATGCAGCATCCTCGAGTATTTCATGTATGCGGGGCTCATGTTGATCGTCGTGTTGGCGCATGTTCCGAACGTGCGCAACGTGTTTGGACGTGCGGCGAACGAATACGCAATGTGGCGTCGCGAAGGCGCTGTTTGGCATCACGAACGATGATGCTGGTTTACGACTTCATTCGCACATGCCGTATTTGACGCATTGACCGGCCAAACACGCGAGGCCGTGTCCGCATGGGCAAGGTTCTCCCACGGTTCCCAGCTTCACGCAGCGGCTTTTCGAGACATCAGTTCCAAAATCCGTGCAATAGGCGTCTTTGCCGCAAGCGGCGAAGTTCGTACAAGGTTCACCGGGCTTGGGAAATGGCCGGCATGTGCCCTGACAACCTCCGCTTGGAGTACACGTTTGGTCGCAATAGAGTCCGTTTTTGCATGCGAACATGGGAAACGCGTCGCGCGTACACGCGGCACCTTCCGCCAAATATGTTTTCGCAATGCAGACGTCGTTGTAGCAATAAAGATCTTCGCGGCAAGATCCCACCGAACAATCTTGCCCTTCGGTCAGGTCGGCTGGAGGTAATGGTTGTACCGAACAAACGCCATTGTTGCACCAGTAGGAGGCGCACATGAAATCATCGGTGCAGTTTGTCCCGTCTGGTGCGCGTAGTGTACACGCTCCATTTTGACAGAAAAGCTCGTTCGCGCATTGCGTGTTCGTGTCGCACGGTGCTCCGGCCGTTCGATACGCGGCGCAGGTGTGATCCAAATACGAAGGGGCGCTCGTGTCGCAATACAAATCGGATTGGCATTGGGCGCCTTTTCCTCCACAGGGCTCGCCGAGTTTGATTCCCGGTGCTTGGCAAATCCCGTCCGAGCATGCCGTTCCTTCGATGCAAACGTCTGTCGCGTCCGTACAACTTTCGCCTTTGACGCGCCCGCGTTTGCACATGCCGCAACCGCTTCCATAATACCCGCGATCGCAATACCCGCTGGCACATTGTACCTGGGCCATACAAGACTCTCCCAAGGCCAACGTTCCGCGTTTGTCGTGGTTGGGATAAAGCAAATCTCCGCCTAGACCTAAAC
>JBGAOI010000461.1:0-6245 GCA_044221885.1 Polyangium sp. (in: bacteria) | reverse complement strand
GACGAACTGCACGAGCTCAATCCAATGCTTGGACATCGTGGTTGCCGGTTGGGCGTGACGTACCCTGAAATCAACGCGATGCAAGCTCGCGCGATCTTCGAGGCGGCTTGTGAAGTCGCGAAGAAGAGTACGCCGCCCAAGCTCGAGATCATGATCCCCCTCGCGATGACGCGTCGTGAACTTCAGCTTGCGCGAACCACGATTGAAAAAGTCGCGTCGGAAGTGTTTGCCGAGAAAGGTTTGTCTGTGCCGTACATGTTCGGCACGATGATCGAATTGCCTCGGGCCGCATTGCGTGCCGGTGAATTGGCGCAAGAGGCCGAATTCATGAGTTTCGGGACAAACGATTTGACCCAAACGACGATGGGCATTTCGCGTGATGATGCGGGGAAATTCTTGGGCACGTACGTTGAAATGGGTATATTGCCCAAAGATCCATTCACGAGCTTGGACACGGAAGGTGTTGGCGAACTCGTGGCGTTGGCGTGTGAACGTGGGCGCAAAACGCGGCCGGATATCGAATGCGGGGTTTGTGGTGAGCACGGCGGTGACCCCGCGTCGATTCGCTTCTTCGAGAAGGTCAAACTCGATTACGTTTCGTGTTCGCCGATGCGCGTTCCCGTCGCCCGTCTTGCTGCGGCACAAGCGGCATATGCGGAGGGCAGTGCGTCAACGGTTGGACGAACAGATTGAGCTGACCGTATTCGTGAGCGCATTCGATGGATTGCGCTGCGCGACAATTTCACGCATGTTGAAGAATTTCTGACTTTCAGCAATGCTGAGCGGCCAAGAGCCGCATAACGCGCCGAGATACCTGCATTTTCGACAATGGGTCAAAAAGATCGGTTGTCAAACCGATTTACATGCTGTTACGGTCATTCCTGATAGGAGGACCGGCACAAACATGTTGCAGCTCAACTACGATTACGCATCCTGCATTCGCGGGTCGGAGAAGGTGGCTTGGAAAATCGACGCGGTGATGCCACCGGATACCAAAATCGACTTCAGTCGGCCTTTTATGCCCGAGGGATTGTTTTCTGTTGAACGGCTGACCTGTTTGACGCCAACGCAACGACTGACGTTGAATCAGATTTCGGGGAATTCGTACCTGAATCTTTTCGCGTTTGTCGAAGAGTACATCACCGCAATGGCCTTGCAGCATGCGCAAGCGGAGCTGTTTGGCGATCATGTTGCCGTGCGAGCCTTGTCGCGGTTTGCGGAGGAAGAGGCAAAACATCAGCAGCTCTTTTGGCGATATTGCTCGACGTTTCAGCGAGATTTCGGCCACAAGTGTCACCTCTTGGAAGCCGCATCGGAAGTCGCCGGCGTGATTCTCGGAAAGAGCCCGCTTGCAGTTACGCTCGTCACGTTGCATCTCGAACTGATGACGCAGGCGCATTACACCGAATCGGTACGTGGGAATCAGCAATTGGATCCGTTGTTTTGCGATCTGCTGCGCCATCATTGGATGGAGGAATCGCAACATGCACGTCTCGATGCGTTGGAGCTCGACAAACTGTTGGATGCCGCGAATGCGGAAATGATTGCCACGTGTTTCGACGACTATTTGGGACTCATCGACGCTTTCGATGGGTTGCTCGTGGCTCAGGCGAAACTCGATGTGCAAACCTTGTCGGAAGCGCTAGGACAAACCTTTTCCGAAGAAGATTCTGCGGCCATCGTGCAATCGCAACATCGGGCATACCGCAATACGTTCCTCGTTTCGGGCATGACGAACAAGTCATTCGTCGAGACGGTTCAAATGATCTCACGGGAAGCAGCAAGTCGAATCGAAGCCAAAGCGGGAGAACTCGGGTGATGGCGACAGCGGAGGATCCGGCGGTCATGAAATTGCGGCACATGCTTGGCCCTGAACGAGCCAAAACGCTGCTTGGACAGATCCTGCCAATCCTGGGCTTGAAAGAAATCAAGACACCCGACGATCGGCTCAAGCTGAGCAAAGAACTCATGATGCGCGGCGGATTGTTAGCAACGGTTGGCAACTCGATCCGAGCCCAAGCATTGTTGCACGGGGCGAAAGACAGTAGCTGAAAGACACGAAGACTCGTGCATCCTTGCGCTTCGACCTTGCAAGATCGCGTTGACGCAGCGACGTCGACATCTGTAACCTCTTGAAATGACACTGCGTCACGTTGGCACAGAAGCTGCATAACGTAGCCTCCGAGAGCTTGCTCCGGTCAGCCCCCCCCACCGTTGAGCAGGCTCTCAACTTTTTGTACGTCGCTCAATTCTTGCGTGTATCGCGCCTGTGGACGTGCATGACGAGCGGCTGTGCCAACCGTAATGTCATAATGGGGCGAATCCCGATGGGTTCCGCGGATACACGCTTCAAGGCATAACGCTGCAGAATCATCGATAACAGCAGCGGACCTTCCAGCATGGCGAAATGTTCGCCCAAGCATTGTCGGCGCCCCAAAAGAAACGGCATATAACTGTACGGTTCAATCATTTCCGCGCGTTTTTCCGAAAACCGGTCGGGATCGAATCGTTCGGGCTCCTCCCAATAGTCGGGATGTCGATGCGTGACATACGGGGCGACAACCACGAGTTGCCCCGCGGGCACGGGAATTCCATCAATGATGTCGTCGGCCAGCGTATTTCGTGAAACCCCTGGCACAGGCGGATAAAGGCGCATGGCTTCCAGAAAAACCTGGCGGGAATATACGAGATTGGAAACGTCTTGCGCGGTCGGCAGGCGATCGCCCAAAACCCGCGTCGCTTCTTCCACGAGTCGTTCCTCGATTTCGGGATGCGTCGACAACAAATAAAACGTCCACGACAATGCCAGGCTCGTCGTTTCATGACCCGCCAACACGAGCGATTTCGTTTCGTCGAGCAATTGTTTGTCGCTCATGGCAGCGCCGGTTTCGGCATCCCGAGCCCGCATCATTCGCGACAAAACATCGGGCGTTCCCTCCACACCTTCGCGTTCGCGACGAATCAAATCCATAATGGCGTCATTGAGTGCTTTTTCGGCCTCGCGAGCTTCACGATTGCCTCGTGTCGGCAACCATTCTTTGTACAGGCCCATGGACATCATACGCGTGGTCGCGTGGGCCAAACATACTTCGAGCGAATGACCAATGACTTCCGTTTCTTGCACAAATTCACTTTTGAACATCGTGCGTCCGATGATCCATAAGGTCAGGCGCATCATGTCCGCGGAAATGTCAATGGGGCCTTCGTTTTGCTTTGCATCCCATTGAGCAAACAACTTTTCAGCGCATTCGACCATCGGGGGCACGAATCGCGCGACTGCATTTTCGCGAAATTCGGGAGCCAATAGCCGCCTCTGCCGCGTCCACACGTCCCCTTCGCTCACAAAAATGCCGTCTCCCAAAATGGGTTTGAGCGTATCGTATTGAAAGCTCTTGGGGTAATTCAGGACGTTTGTCCGGAAAATGTGTTTGATGTGATCCGGACGAAAAAACATCATCGCGGACACAGGAAGCCGCACCTTCACGACGTCCCCGTAACGCCGAAACAGCGCCATATCGACATCGATGTAATTGGTAAGAGCGCGAAAAAAGAAATACGGTTCGCGCCAAACCTCGAGGGCGTGTAACTGAGCCCGAGGTTTGGGTCGCCCGTCAACATTGCGCACGGCAGAAGCGCTGCTCGGTTCCATGCGACGGATTGTGAGGGCGCAGGAGATGCCAAGTCAAGCCACTGTTGGGTTTGAGGACCTTTAGGGCTGGATGCAATTTTGAAGATGACGTCATGCAAATTTGCGATCCACCTGGAGCGATCGACCGCGTAAGTATTTGAAATGGCGAAGATCAGGCATTGGCCCACTGTTTGCATTATCTGCACAACGAGAGTTTGCTCCGGTCAGCCCCCCCCACCGTAGAGCGAACTCTCTTTTTTTTGTCCATCGGAGCGAGCGATGCCAAGTCAGTCGAGGAGTTTCGCCGCAGTGACCAAGTCGGCCGGCGACAATTTCGGATTCGTCGCGACGGGACCCAGTCCAAGCAAATAATCCAAGGCTCGTCGACCCTTCGTATCCGACGCGTATTTATCGGCGCCTCGATTGAGCAAAAGCTGGATCATCTCGAACGATCCTCGCGCTGCAGCATACATGAGCGGTGTGCGCGCGTCGTGTGCGAGCACGGGCTCGCTGGAATCGACGGATTTTAGAAACGTCGTTCGTTCCATCGATGCGCCACGGTCGAGCAACAGTTTGGCCGCTGAAACCTGATCCTGTTGTGCCGCAACCATGAGCGGCGTTTTGCCGAATTTATTCGGCGCATTGGGATCGACCGCGATATCGAGTTTTTTCGCTTCCTCGACGGATTTTACGCCCAAGTCCCAAAGCAAGGGCAAAACCTCTGGATAAAAAACCGCCACATGAATCAGCGGATCGATACCCGTCGTCTTGGAGCATTCTCGAAAGGGTTCAAGCTTGCTATCGTCTTCGTATTCACGTTTGTTGATGAATTCGCGAATCTCGGCAATGGGAGCGCGATCGACAACGAGTTTTCGCAAGGAACGAGGCGGCGCCGCTTTGCCGCAATCCGCACCCCACACGGCCTTGAATAACGCGGCGTGCGCAATACGGTCGGCATCTTGATCCCCAAACCCTCGAGACTTGTAATGCGTCACGAGCTTCTTTTTGAACGTTTCGGCAATTCCAAAAAGCCGCTGGTAAATCACGCGACTTTCGGGCGTCATATAAGACCACGTCTCGTACGGCCAAGCCATGGGAGGCGCATTCTCTTTTAACAGTTGCCCCGGCGTCACGCGTAACATTTCCGCTTCGAGATTGCTGCTACTGCCCAAGCCAAATCGCATCGTTCCGGTGAAGTTGGCCAAGAAATACCCGTCGGCGGCTTCGGTCGCTTCGCGCCAGGTATCGAGCTCGACGTCCGGAAAACCTTTTACAAAACCTCGGCCCCAACTGCATCCCGCCCGCGGGAGAAAATTATCACGATTGCTGCCAAAAATCGGTCGTGTTGCTTCGATCAACGCGGGTCGAGCCATCAGGATTGCACATGGAATTGTATAAAATGACGAGTCCGTCGTCGCCGAACCACTTGCAGACACGAGCCGAATCGAGCCGACCAGACTTTCATCCGTGCCGTCGTAATCACGTCGATCAATGGACTCGTCTTGGCTCAAGAATTCGTCGCCACTTTTTTTCGCTGCCGCAATACTGGCTTTGTCCACGGCATCCATCAATTTTTTGATTTTGGCGTCGCGTTCCTTGGATTGCGGACGAAATGCCTGCAAGAACAGGGCATAATCGATTTTTCCAAGTGTATTTTTCGCGGCTTCTTGCGCCAATGGTTTTTCCGCGGCATCGGGATTTTCGGCCATGAAAACGAGCGCTACGTTTATGTTCCACGGCGGTTCGGGTGCGACCGGATCGGGTCCTCGTTCACGCTTTTTTTCGGCGGCCGCTGGGGGCTTGGCGATCGACGAAGCCAATTCTCCCGATTGTGTAGCCCAACGTTGCATGAGGTCATAATCATGTTCGTGTTTTGCGGGCACTGGACACGACAAAAGCTGTCCTGCGGCAGAACCCAGACGTTTGGCGGCAACTTCAATGGCCGCGCGATGTTTTAAAATCGTTTTACATGGCAATCGCAGCCAGGTTGCATCGCGAAAATGATCCAGCTCGCTGATGAGCATCACGTCACGTCGCTCGAACAAATCGTAATCGTCGTCGTACACGATATGACCGCTCTCCATCAAAAGCGTCGCGTCGACGAGACGCATCGTCGCCACGAGCCGCACGACGAGATCTTCGTCACTCTTCACAGGCGCTGCCGCCAAATCCGAGACGACCTTCACGTAGTCTTCGATCTTGTGCCCTTTCGGCAACGAATCCATGCCGTTCCCTCGTTCACGCTTGGCGGAGACGACCTTCCGCTCGAGCCGGGCCACAGCAAGTTTTGATACCTGCGCGAGTTTGTCCGCTGCACTCGCGTCGCCCCCCAAGAAAGCTTGGTATGCCGAGACAAACGTTTCGAGTTCATCCGCCTTCACGCTTGCTGGAACGGCCTTGACCGCCAACCCCGCCCCAACCCGCTCGAGATTGGTTTGCACGCGCGCCAATACTCGTCGTGGTGAGGTGTGTTCGTCAGGACGATCGGCTGTGAATACAGGGTTGGGGAGCGGGAGACTCGAGGCAGATGACGTGGTCGATGGCGTGGTCGATGGCGCAGTTGATGGAGCGGTCGACGGAGCCGCGGATGGGGCGGTCTGGGGTTGCGAGAGGGGCT
>JBGAOI010000460.1:0-6249 GCA_044221885.1 Polyangium sp. (in: bacteria) | reverse complement strand
GTTCGGTCGCAATCCACGCCATCTGCACACGCATCGTCCCCAATCCCTGGATGGTCGGTTGTAACGTTCCGAGTAAAACCACTCGCGTCGTCTCGTAATTGATATCCAATCCGCCCTTGACAAGGGGCTCGGCGTCGACGGATGCCTCGAAAGACGAATAATCAAGCGTCGGCACATAACATTCTTTGGCGTAGGATCCGCGAGCACAACGCGTAACCGCTTGATTCACAGCTGCAACGAAAACACCTCCGCATGTGGGAAAAGCACAACGGCGCGTATCGCGACGCGCAATGAAATAGGTCGATACCATCGCCGGTGGATTCGCCCCAACCCCCGGCAGCGAGCCGCGGGCTTCATCCGATTTGTTTGTCTGGGGGAACTTGCATCCGGCAAACAACGTCGAAGCAAGGGCGAGAGTGACAAGGCTGGTGCGTAGGAACAACACGACGACCTCCAGCCGCTCTCACCAGCAAGGAAGGTGCCGAACCCCCTCGAGCGTCAGTCGGGAAAAACTCGTTTATCGTTCGATGATGAAAATGGATTTGCCGTAATACGACGCAACAACGGCACGAGCACTATCTCGGGAAACATCGACGGCGCTCACGCCGTCGTCGGTTTCGAGCGTCGTGACGACATGCGGCGGATCACCAGACACCACCGAGAGACCGCGACCTTTGGGCGGCCATTCCGTGCCCCCCAACGAAACGAAAAGCGTCCGTCCGTCCGGAGAAACGGCTCCCGTCGAAGGAACACCATCGAGCATCAGTGTGGTTTCGACCTTCATGTTGGCCAAATCGACCACCGACACCGTCCGCGCTTTGCTATCGAGCGTTACGCCATGACGATCGTCGTTCATGAAAAACCCTTGCTCGGGACTTGCTCCGACCGCTGTCGAACGCAACGTCGTCGTTCCAGCAACGATCAAAGCCACCGCTCGATTGGAAACTCGGTCCGGGAAAAACAGCACTTCGCCTTTGCGTGAAACGGCCCCGAGACGAGGCTCACGGCCCACGTAAATGCTTCGGCGCGTCGCGCCAAACGGTTCTTCCGTTGGATCAAACAAGTCCACCCATGCGCCCGCCGCTCGGCCTCCATGCGAGAGCGCACCCATCGCCGCGACATAAGGACGATCTTCCGCACGCACCATGAAAAGCTGTCCTGTCGTATGCGGAAGCGTCATGTCCGCAATACGGTCGCCGGTTGGAAGGTCAAACCGCACGAGGCGTTTGCCGTCCATCGTTGCCGCAAGAACCGTGCGACCATCTGGCAACGGAATGATTTCCCCCGGTGAACGGCCAATGTCGAGCAGCACCGGATCGCGATCCCACGCGCTCGTATCCATCACGGGAATTCGCCCGGCATCTTGGTGGCGTAACACCGCGACGTACCGATCGAAGATGAGACGAATGTCGTCGCCTTGCGCCGGCATCGAAGCCTTGTGGATCATTTCGCCTGTTTTCAGGCTGTATTCGCGCAACGTTGCATCGTCGGCACTGACGTACACGCTCGTGCCTTTCGGATGAAACACGACATCGAGCGGATGAACGTCACCGATCGAAATCTCGCGCGCTCGCCACAATTTCTTGGGATCCGCGGGTGGCGGTGATTCCGGCTCGGGTTCGATTTCCGGACCAATCGACGCGGGTTTTGGAGCTTCTGGAGCAGCCGGAGCAGCCGACGGCTTCGCACTTTCGACGGTCATCGTCGTCAGCGGCGGAGCTTCTTGCACGGGCGAACGACGATCACCCACAGCGACGGCGAAGATTGTCCCGACAATCGCAATGCCCGCCAAGACGACTTTCGGCGCATGCGATTCTTCCCGCTCAACCAACCACGTTCGACAATGCGGACACTTGCGGGCACCTTCGATGAGCGGCTTGCCGCACGTCGAACACGCCACTCGCCGCTGGGTCATCGAACCACCCACACAACTTTGGCGCGATCGGAAAGCACGAGTGCCACTCGACCATCCGCCGTCAATCGAACACGCGTAGGCTCGGCCGAAAGAGGCAACACGGTCACGGCGTACGACTGCAAATCGACAATCGCCAAACCTCCAACGCCGTCGTTTGTCAGGGTCACCAGCGCCATCTCGCCATCGGGCGAAACCACGAGATCCGTCGCTCGTCCGTTAAACGCGACGCGACGAATGACCACGTTTTTGCGCAAATCGAAGACTTCGAGCGCTCGGCCTTCGTGACAACGCACAAGCGCCCTACGGCCCTGACGAACCAGCTCGATCTGTTCCGGCTCGCGACACGTGGGCATGCGTTCGCTTCGACGAACCGCACCCGATGGCAACCACTCGAGCGGTACCAAGGCATTTTCTGCACGCAAAGCGACGTAGCTCCACGTTCCATCGGGCGTCATGAGAACGCTGACGGGATTGCCGAGCATCGATGTACGAACACGATCTTGTTGCGAAGCGAGGCGACTTGGATCGAAGGCGTAAACAACGCCGCCTGCGGGATTTGGCAAACCGGGAAGCGGAACTTGTCCTGTCGTGGTGAGAGCTCGCGTACCCGTGTCATCGACGCCCATGGGGCCGACCGCGTCGTCGCCGAAGTGAATGCGATCGATTTCCGCATCGTATTCGGTTGCGACAATCGCTACCGCGTGCTGACTGGGCAGCGACACGAGCACGCGACGCCCGTTTGCCCCGACAGACACTTGGCCCACGAGCGCCCCAAGGTCGATGGTCTTGAGAAGTCCGGTCGTCGCGGGATCAATGACGTAAATGCGTTGCGGCGACGTTCCGTAGAGACGTTCGCCTACGCGGTATAGCGCGCGTAGTTGGGGCGCATCGCTCACGAGCGTCAGCGGCGCGCCCGTGCGTGCGTCGTGTACTTCCATGCCCGTGAGGAGCGCGATGGCAAAGCGGTCACCATCGAGCGGCATGGCGTCGGACACGTCTTTGGGCAGGTTGAAGGGCCCCGCGACGAGAGGTTGGTTGCCGATGTGTCCAACATCATTGGGCTTTTGCCACGTGCATTGGCCAAGCTGACACGCTTCTCCGTTCCAACAAGGCTGCGCGCACGTGGGCGCCGGCGTCGTCGGGAGGGATGCTCGAGCTGCGGCTTTCGGCATGGAAAAAGGCGTCGGCGCAAGGTTTCTCAGGGCAATCCCTGTCCCAAACACCAGCGCCATGAGCGTCGCGATGACGAGCGGTCGCCAGTGGAGCGCCAACCAGGTCGGCGGTTTGCCTCCCGAAACCCCGGGGCGGAAGAAAAAACTCCGCGTGGCCACGACGGGTTCGGCGCAGGCCGGACACAATTCGCCGTCGGGGTTCACGATCTCGAGACACGTGTGACACCGTACCCGCTTTTTTGCAGAATCCGTCGCGGCTACGCTCTTGGGGCGCGGCGTCGGGGTCGCGGTTGATGTGGACGGTTGGTCGAGCACGGTCGATGCCTGAATAGCATCAGATCGGGCTTGGCGTCGAGAGGCGATGCACATCTCGGACGCGGCGTGTAGGATACGCCCCGTGACGTTCAGGACAATCGTTTCCCTGGTTCTTTCGGCCTTCGTGATGACGGGTTGTGGTTCGAGCTCCTCGTCGACGCCTGACAAATCTCAAGTGAATGTCAGCGATTTGTCGACGCGTGAACGAGCCACCTACGAACGATTGGTGGACGAAGCCCTTGCGCCTTGTCCCACGGAAGCCGTGACGCTCGATGTGTGTCTCAACGAAAAACGCGCGTGTAAAGCGTGCGGTGCGGCGGCGAATTTTTTGCTCACGCGGGTGAAGGCTGGTTACGACAAACCCAGCATCCGTAAGTCGTACGAACACAGGTTTTTTGGTGAGGCCAAGCAGATCGACGCGGCCGATTCACCGTCGATTGGCCCGACAAACGCGGCCGTGACCATCGTCATCTGGTCGGATTTCGAATGTCCGCATTGCAAGCATGTGGTTCCGATTGTCGAACGAATCCAAGAAGCGCATGCGCAAGATGTGCGCCTCGTGCACAAGTTTTATCCGTTGCCGCGGCACACGAACGCGAAGATCGCCGCGCGCGCGGCGTTTGCGGCAAAACTCCAAGGCAAGTATTGGGAGATGGAACGGCTCTTGTTCGACAACCAGCAGAACCTTGGAGAACAAACGATCTTGGAATTTGCTGATAGCTTGGGTTTGCAGATGGACCGGGTAAAAGCCGACATGGACAGCGATGCGGCGACCAATGCAATCAAGCGCGACATGGATGAAGCTGACAAACTTGGTTTGACCGGCACGCCGTTTGTCTTAATCAACGGGCGTGAATTCATTTTCCGGATGTTCGACCCCGAGCAGGATCTGGATACGTGGGTGACGACGGAGATTGAATTGACGAAAGAGAAGCGGTAGGGGCGAATTAACCGGCGCGTGGAGTTTCGCGGAGCAAGGCTTCAATCACCGCTTCCACCAACACTCCGGATACGGCAATGCCGCGATCCCGCAGCGTACGCGCGTGCATTTCGAATTGCGAGCGATGCACCGGATCAGCATCGATGCGATTTTTGAATTCGGTCAACGATTGAGGCTGGGACAGATACCTGATCAGATATCGATCAATGGCATCGTCTCCATTTTTACGCATTTCTGGGGAAGGAACACGTTCCATTCGTTCCAAATCGAAATCATCTTCGTCATCGCTCTGATAAACAAACGCTGTGGCAGACAACTTCAGGATGATACGGCGGTCCACGGAGCGCTTGAATTCTCGATTCGAGGAACGAGTTTTTCCTGACGCATCGCCAACACACCAATCGTAGATGGTCAGATCCACCATTTCGAGGAACCCGGCGGCGTCAAACGTGGCAATCGCTTCGGCCAAACCCATATCGCCAGCAGAAACGCGATACCCGCCTTCAGGACGACCCCGAGCGGTCAGAGGCGCCGAGACTTGCCCTTTGCCTTGCATAAAAAGAATGTTGCCCCAAGCGAGTTGGCCATTTCCCTGGGTAGACCGATCCGGCCCGCGGCAAGCGAAAGAATACGTTCGCGACGTTTTGACACCATTCCAAAAGGCGAGACAAAGTCCGAAAAATCCGGCAAGGCCCACGACAAACATGAGCAACCCGAGCGCAAAAAAAGCAATCAAGGCCCACCAACGACGTTCGCCATCGAGGTAAGGACCAATCATAATAAAGAGGCCGAGACAACCAACACCGGTCAAAATGAGCGCACCAAACAACTGACCAAGCAAATCGTCGGAATTGACACGAATGGCCGAGACACGGTTTTGCGGAGGTTCGGCGCATACAGGACAAACCAATTCGTGTGGAGAACGTTCGCCACAGGTGAGGCATCGAGCGTACAGTTCCGAGGGTAACTTTGGAGTGCCGCCCATCGTTCGGATTGCATACAAAATGCAGAATGCGGAAATGCCTCCAAACACCAGGCCAATGAATGCTTTGAGCAAAAGTGCCAAAATGGGTTTCATGTTCATGGGCGCCGTCAAAATGCCAAAACCAATGGCGCCCATGAAGACCGCCAGCAAGACACACAAGAGCGCCTGAAACTTGCCCGACGCACCCACTGCAAAATCCAAGTCCTTCACGCGCTGGTATCATCGCGCGTCCCGAAGAAACGTCAAGAAACATCTTGCTCGCGAAAAGCTGGATTCCGTGCAAGAATGCCCATTTCAGGTGGAGGGAACCATGAAACACGCCTTGCTTGCCACGACTTTCGCTGCCGCACTTTTGATGCAAACCGCCAGCGCTCGAGCGGATTGGGATCTTTTCAAAGGCGAAACCGACCGCAAAAGTCCTCAGTTCTTGCCGACAGCGTCGCTGGCGGTGGGTATCGATCCAGGAAAAAATACGGATCTTTATGGCAACTTTCTGCTGGGCGTATCGCATTACCCCGTTGGCGGAACCTGGTCTCCGTTTTATTCGGCAGCGCTCGAATTGGATTTGCGGTCGCAACGTGACACCGTAGGCAATACGCACACGGTACCGGTATTTGGTCCTCAAGTGCGCGGAGGCGTGTCGTTTTTCCCGGACGCCAATGGATATTTGTCGCTCTTTAATGCGTACGGTCTGGCGAGTTATCGAGCGCCCTCAGCGTTCGAAGGACACGTATTTCGGTTTGGCGTGGGTATTTCATCACCCGGCATAGGGCTGGCCGTCCTGAGCGCACGCCTGGCATTGCCGTGGATGGTCGAAGGAACGATCGACTTGACGGAGCAAGGCGCGCGACCATCCGTACGCGTTGGTTTTTCTTACTGAAACGATTATCGAGCAACCGCAACGATGATCGCGACGAGCCAA
>JBGAOI010000045.1:0-23559 GCA_044221885.1 Polyangium sp. (in: bacteria) | reverse complement strand
TGCCCCGGCATCCACGATGATCTCGAGGCCGGGGAACGTTTCTTTGATCTCCCACGGATCGATGATCGGATCGGCTCCGGGCGGAGCTGCCGTCGTGCTGATGATCGGCCGTCCAAGTTCACGCACGATCGCTTGAGCAACCGGATTCGCAGGCACGCGAATGCCCACGGTCTTCTTGTTCATCTGCACCATCTTGGGCACGTCGCGCGTTGCTTGGAGGACAAAGCAATACGGACCCGGAAGTAGCCGACGTAGGACTCGATACGCGGAGTTCTCGACGATGGCGTACTTGGCAATGTCGGCGAGATCCGGGCAGATGAACGCGAGGTTCTTGTCGCGCTGCATGCCCTTGATTTGGTAGAGGCTTTCGATCGCTTGCTTGTTCAGCAAGTCGCAACCGAGGCCGTAGACGGTGTCGGTCGGGTACGCGATGACGCCGCCTTTTTCGAGAATCTCCACGACGCGTTTGATTTTCCGCGGTTCGGGATGTTCGGGATTGATGGGGAGCAGGACGGCCACGATGTCCTTGTGGCGCCAACTTGAACATTTGGGGCATCGAATCGCCATTGGCGATCGATTTGCCCCAAACCCCGGGCGCGTGATGGGAAAGTGTTTGTCGAAGCGATCGATCGTACGGAAGTGAAACGTCAGTCTTTGAGCGCTTCGCTGCCGCCGATGATTTCCATGAGTTCTTTGGTGATCGCCGCTTGACGCGCTCGGTTGTACTGGAGCGTGAGGCTTTCGACCATTTCCTTCGCGTTTTTCGTGGCCGCATCCATCGCGGTCATACGAGCGCCGAGCTCGCTGGCCATCGATTCATACAGCGCGCGAAGCACCGAGATGTTGACGTACATCGGTACGAGCACTTCGAGCAGCGCAGTCGGGTTGGGCTCGAACGTGAACTCGGTGGCTTCCAGCGTTGCGTTTTTCTCGGGCTGCACTTCGTTCTGAGCGACCGGGATCAAGCGTTCGCAAACGACTTGCTGACTCATGGCGCTCTTGAACTCGTTGTAGACGAGATAAATGCTGTCGACTTCGCCCTTGTTGAAGGGTTCGAGCATCTTGGCGCCGACTTTTTCGGCCGTTTCGAGCTTCAGGTTGTCCCAGATGCCCGGCAAGAACTCGAGGCCCGGAGCGTTGCGCCGCGTCATGTAATCACGGCCTTTGCGACCGATGATCATCATGCGCACTTCTTGGCCTTGCTCCACACGCGTCTTCCACTCGCGCTCGGCGCGCTTGTTGATGTTCGTGTTGAACGCGCCGCAAAGACCGCGATCGCTTGTGAGCACAACGAGCAGCACACGCTTCTCGGCACGCTCGACGAGCAGCGGATGCAACGACTGATCGAGCGCGCCTTCGGACGGTTCCGAAGCAACGGGTCCTTCGCTCGACGCCCGCATGGACGTCGTGATGGCCCGAAGCGCCTCTTGCGTTTTGATCGCGTAAGGACGCAGTTCGGTGATGCGTTGTTGAGCGCGGTTGAGACGCGCGCCAGCAACCATCTTCATGGCGCGCGTGATCTTCTGCGTCGAACGAACGCTCGTGATGCGCTTGCGAATCGCTTTGAGCGAAGGCACGGCTTACTTCGCTTTCTTGGCCTTCTTCGAGGCTTTCGGGGCGGGTTTTTCCGCGGGTGCTTCTTCTTCCGACTCCTCGACGACGGCCTTGGACTTGCCACCAGGCACGAAGTTCTTCTTGAACGCTTCGATCGCCTTGTTCATGCGCTCCTTGAGGTCGTTGTCGAGAGCTTTCTTCTCCACGATGTCCGTCAAAATCGCCTTGTGTTTCGATTCGACAAACGCGAAGAGTTCTTGCTCGAACTGCGCGAGGCAATCGACCGGGAGATCATCGACAAACCCGTTGGTACCGGCGTAGATGATGAGGATCTGCTTCTCGACGGCGAGCGGCACGTACTGGCCTTGCTTGAGCAATTCGACAAGACGGGCGCCACGCTCGAGCTGCTTGCGCGTCTTCGCATCGAGGTCCGATGCAAACTGCGCGAAGGCCGCCATGGCGCGGTATTGCGCAAGGTCGAGACGAAGCGTACCGGCAACGCCCTTCATCGCCTTGATCTGCGCGTTACCACCGACGCGGCTGACGGAGATACCGACGTTGATGGCCGGACGAACACCTGAGTAGAACAAGTCCGACTCGAGGAAGATCTGCCCGTCCGTGATGCTGATGACGTTCGTCGGGATGTACGCCGACACGTCACCGGCTTGCGTTTCGATCACGGGGAGCGCGGTGAGCGAACCACCGGACCACGAATCCTTGATGAGTTCGTATTCGCCGCCGCCTTGCTTCTGGAGTTTTTCCAGGCTGTGCTTGGCATGGTCTTTACCGAGCTCGCCGATGTGGATTTCGCCATCGACGCCGCGGAAGGTGCGATCACCTGGCGGAGGCGCGGAGGTTCCTTTGCGAACAACCCAGAACACGTCGGCCATCTTGGCGGCGCGTTCGAGAAGGCGTGAGTGGAGGTAGAAGACGTCGCCCGGATACGCTTCGCGGCCCGGCGGACGACGCAGGAGCAACGAGAGCTGGCGGTACGAGACGGCTTGCTTCGAGAGATCGTCGTAGATGCAGAGGGCGTGGCGGCCGGTGTCCCGGAAAAACTCGCCCATCGTGACGCCGGTGTATGGCGAGATGTATTGCAAGGGCGCCGTTTCCGAAGCCGAAGCGACAACGACAGTCGTGTACTCCATCGCGCCGTAGGTCTCGAGCCGATCGACGACCTGACGAATGGTCGACAGCTTCTGGCCGATGGCGACGTAGAAGCAGTAAACGCCTTTGCCCTTCTGGTTGATGATCGTGTCGATCGCGACGGTGGTTTTACCCGTCTGACGGTCGCCGATGATGAGCTCGCGCTGACCACGACCGATCGGGATCATGGCGTCGATGGCCTTGATACCCGTCTGGAGCGGCTCCTTGACGCCTTGACGTTCGATGATACCGGGCGCCTTGATTTCAACGCGGCGACGTTCCTTGGCATCGATGGGGCCTTTGCCGTCGATCGGCATACCAAGCGCGTTGACGACGCGACCGATGACGGCTTCGCCAACGGGCACGTCGAGAATGCGGCCGGTTCGCTTGACCGTGTCGCCTTCTTTGACGGCACTCGCGTCACCGAAAATCGCGCAACCAACGTTGTCGGCTTCGAGGTTGAGCACGAGGCCGGCGAGGGTTTGGCCGTTCGCACCGACAAACTCGACGAGCTCACCGGCCATCGCCCGGCTCAGCCCGTACACGCGAGCGATACCGTCACCGGTGGTGAGCACCGTTCCGACCTCGGAAACGAGAGCGGCTTTGTCGATGTTCTGGATCTGCTTCTTGATGATCTGGGAAATCTCTTCGGCTCTGAGCTGCATGGGGAGTCCTCGATCCGGGGGCGATAGACAAAACCCGGGGGGGCTTAGGTACGAAGCAGAGAATCGCGGAAGCTATCGAGGCGAGCCTTGACGCTTCCGTCGATCACCTGGTCGCCAATGCGGGTGACGATTCCTGCAATGAGCGACGGATCCTGCTTGTGCGAAACAACGACCTTCTTGCCGGTCGCGCTCTCGAGTTCGGCGCGAAGTTTGGCGAGAAAACTTTCAGTGAGAGGCGTTGCGCTCGTGACTTCGGCGCGGAGAACTCCCGCGTCTTCATCCACGAGCTTCTCGAGTTGACGAACCATTTCGGGCAACGCGAACAAACGTCGGCGTTGCGCGAGAAGACGCAACGTCGACAATGCCGTCGGCGACATACTCATCTTCTGGCCGATCTCGACGAGCACGGCCTCACGCTGAGTTTCACTGACGAGCGGGTTTCCCAAGACCATCCGCAAGTCGTCGGAGTTCTCGTAACTGGACGAGAATTCCGCAAGCTCACGGCTGATCACGGGCAAATTCTTTTGCTCCTTCCCAAGCTCGAACACGGCTCGGGCATAACGACGGGCAATCGCTTCGGCGCTCATGACTTACCTCCCGCGCCCACGGTCAATGCCGAACGAAGCGAAGCGAGGTACTCCTCGGACATCCGATCGATGTCCGCCTGCGCGGTTCGCTTGCGGATGATGTCCTCCGCCGCTGTCGTCGCGTTCGCCACAGCTTCTTACATCAAGGCGATCCGAGTCGCGCGCAACTCTTGGTCGACGCGGAACTCGGCGTCACGACGCATACGCGCCCCACGCTCCTCCGCCTCGGCAATGATGTGCTTCTTCTCGACTTCCGCCTGCGCAGCGTATTCGGATTTCAACGCCTTTAGCGTCTCGTGAATCTTGTCGAACTTGCCTTCGAGTTCGTCGAGACGAGCTTGCGCTTCGTTTTCGAGACGTGTGGCCGTCTCGATTTCTTGCATGATGTCTTGCTTGCGCTTGACGAGAGCTTCGCCAATTGGTTTGCGTCCAAAGTGATAGACGGCGTAACCAAGAATCGCGAGGTTCAAAAACGCTGCAAAAAGCGGCGTTTGCTCGTTCTTCGGATCGCACGGGTCCGTGGCGTTGTGGTAGCGCCACAAGAGTTTGTCCACGGCATTCGGCGATTGTGACTTGGCGTTGTCGACGCCAATCATGCCGTGCCACCAGTTGATCTGGTCGAAGTGCGGCGCGTCTTCGGGACCATGGCCTGGACAATGCCCAGCCCCATGACCTCCACCCGCGTGCTCTTCCTCGTGATGCACAGCGGGACGAGCTTGCGGCTGAATGCGACCCACACCCGGCATTCCAGGACGCCCTTGTTGGGGCTGATTGCCGAATTGACCAGGTTCTACACGACGAACCGGCGGGGGCGTATCGAGCGGCGGGTGACCCGGGGGCAAACCCTGATTCGGGTTCGGCGGCGTCTGGGCCAGCGCGCTTGCACCAAACAAGGCCATGAGCCCGGCCAAACCCGCACCACCGATGAACTTACGGGCGCGAGAAACGTTCCAACGCGAGGTCATCGGCTGACCTCCCTGCCCAATACGCGCGAGGCAATGTCCGCAGCATGCGTCGGTTGTGCCTCGGCCAAGTCCTTCTTCATCTGCTCGACTTCCGCAGTGATGCGCGTTTTTCCGTTTTCGAGAATCCGCGCCACGTCGGTACGTGCACCATCCATGATCTTGGCTTCGATCTCTTTCGCCTCGCGACGAAGACGCTCACGCTCCTGATTCGCTTCGACACGCACTTTGTCGAGTTCCGCGTCGTACTTCTTCGACAACTCGATCACTTGGGCGTCGATGTCACGCGATCGTCCACGCGCTCCCTCCGTTCGGCGTTCTCGTTCGGCAAACACCTTGAGAAGCGGGTCGAACAAGAGCGGTCGCAAGACGAGGATGAACGCAGTGAAAAGAATGAACTGCGCGATGAACGTCGCATCAAAGTCGACGCTGATCGTTGAGGCGAAAAGTCTGGATGCGAGAAGATGGTTCACGGGATCCGACAATCTCCAGAGGTGCCCACGCCATAGGTCCGCGCGATGCAAAAGCCAAGGCTTGGATCGCTCCTGTTTGCTTCCGCGGAGTCTCCACGACGCGAGAGGAGCAAAGTGCCCTTCTCGTTCGGCGCGGGCCCAACTAGCACAGGGACAGGAATACGGAAAGCTTCTTCGACGAAAGAGGCACCCAAGGGCACCTCCACCCAGGGCAAGTCGTGGTGAGCGCGCAACGAATGCGCGATTTCAGCCCACCCAGTCCTCGCAACGTAAATGCGGATACACCCGGAAGGTCTCCACCCGGCGGGTCACCAAGGTGAAGTCGAGCGTCACGGCAATCGCCGCGATCATGACGTCATCCGTCTCGGCCTCCGCGGCCACCGTGCACCGGAACTTCGCAAACGATTGCGACGCCTGCGTGTCGAACGGCGCGACCTTCACCGCCGCAACCAAGCGAATCACGTCCTGCATCAGCCGGGTTTTTCCCGTACGTCGAGCCGCAATCAAAATCTGACTGACGTTGATCGACGTCGTCCAACGATCACCCGTCGGCACCGTCGACAAACGCTTCACGAACAGCGGCGATGGCACCGCCCGTAACACCTCGGCCAACGACGACGTGTCAAACAAATACGCCATGACTAACCTCGCCCCCAAAGGTTTGTCCGAGCTAGATCCGTAAACAACGAATCGACAAACTCATCATGCCGACACGTGCCACACAACGCGAGCAGAGGATCAACACCCCCAAGCGCCGGATCGGGAGGCTCGATCTTGTCGAGATCCGAGATGGGAACGATCGCGGCAACAGGTTGCCCATCGCGCGTGACCACGGAACGCGCTCGCGAACGCTCCGCTGCATCCACCGCGTCCAAGCAATGCCCCGCCAAGTCCTCGAGAGGTATGCCGTACTTCTGCGTCACAACTCTCATTCCTAGCGGATCGACGGACAAACGTCACCGAGACGCGTCAACCAAAAAGCGCCGAAAGCAATCGTTCGAGATCCACAAGCGCCGCGTCCAGGTCCTTGTCCGTTGCTCGAAACGGCAACAGCGCCGGCTGCGCGTCCAAGGTCGTGCCCTTCCGCAAAGGCAACTCCGCCTGCTCGGAACGAATCGCAAGCGCCGCATGCGGACTACGAAACCAATCCTCGTCGAATCGCTCGATCAACGAACGGCGATCCGAAATCGCCAACAACGTTCCGAGAAGTCGTGTCGGATCGGAAGGACCAACGTTAGGCAGGACAAACTCGAGGTCCGCAGGCAAAGAAGCACCCAGCGCCCGCGCTGAAAACTCCTCGAATCGCTCGTGCCTCGCCCGCGACGACAAAAGCACGCTGCCGCGCAGAAGCACACGCAACGCATCCAAACGCAGCGACACGACGAGCGAGCGCACGATCCGACGCGCCTGATCCATCGCTCGCGCTCGCCCAAGCCCAAGCACGCGCACACCAAACACAGGATCGAACGGCAACGTTCCAAAAAGAGCCGCTCGACGCGCAACACGCAAATCAAACGGCGATCGTTTGAACACAAAAGGTGCTGCCCGGGGGACGTCCGCTTCCGCATACACGCGACCAAACAAGGCCAGTGCCCGGACAAACGAGACCGCTCCAAGAAGCTGCGGAGGCTCCATCGCCGGTAAGTTGAGGCCATCGAGCAAGCCCGTCGGACCAAAAAGTTGCGTGAACCAGCGGAGTGACAAACGCGCCGGCCAACCTTCACCAGCATCACGCGCCAAACCAAACGCCACGACTTCATCCCAACGCCGAAACCCACGCGTCACATACGGCTCAGTCACTTCGAGCACGCGCTCGGCCACTCGCATCAACGCCGAAGAAGGATCGAGCGGCACTTCGTACGCATCGGCGTCGTCGACGCCCAAGCGCCGAACTGCTTCGGCACGTCGTTCCGCCATGACAAACAAAGCATCACGAAGCGATCTCGACCCGCGTTCAAACGCGCGAACATAAAAGCGACGACGGTCTGCTTCAGGATCGTTCAACACCCGATCGAGCACTGTTCGTGGAGACAAACGACTCGGTTCGAGATCGGGAACTTCGATCACGGCTTCATGCAACGCATCGGCAGCGAGCACTCGCGCAGGCCACACCACGCGTTCGAGCACCAGCGCATACGCCCACACGCGCGCAGCCGCGAGGATCGGATCCTTCACTCGCTCGCCAAGCTCGATCCACATCGATCGCGTCGTAACCGCTCGATGTTCTTCCAACACATTGCGCCGGCTCGCATCCGGATCTTTGCGCAACGCTCGCGCGGCAGAACGCCACTGCTCAAACGCTCGAGTTATCCGTTGATCGATATCGTGCGGAGCAAGATCCATCGACATCACCCATGCATGGTGGGGGTAGTACCCAAGCGCTGAATGAGCTCGCCTTCCGCGCGCGCCATGCCTTCGAGTCGCTGACGCACAACGGCTGCATCGCCCTTCACCGCTTCAGCCAGGTCGACAAAGGTCCGATAGTGCCGGGCCTCCGATGCAAACAAGTCTTCATAAAAAAGAAGCAACGCTGGTTCGTCTCCACGAACTCGTAACGCATCCATCACGAGCTTGAAACGTTCACACGATCGCGCCTCGATGATCGCCGCTACGAGCAAGCGATCGACGAAAGGATCTTCGGGCGGACGGCGCGAAAGTGTCGCAATTCTTCTTCGGCCAATAACGCGAGTTCTCGCGCAGCATCGGTGTATTCGGGAAAGCGCGCAGCGAGCGAAAGCGCATTCGAGGCGGCCTTCATTTCGCAATGCGCATGGTCCTGCAAAAGAAGAGGCAGGTTGGTGACGGCGATCTCCGCCCATCGAGAATCGGTTGGTTGAGTCAGACAGAGCACGGCAAGGCGATGTATGGCACGGGTCGCGGGCGAGGAGCAGTCCTGCTGAAGCTCGAACCTACAGCGCGTTGTTCGCTCGACCGTTGAGCAGGCTGCTCGACTCGAGGTGATACGTCAGGCTGATCCCGATCATCGTCGAGCTGGTGGAGGTCGACAGCGTCCGGCGAACGGCAACCTCGGCGCTCATCTCCGTACTTACATAACCGAGGCCACCCGAGACCGAATGGACGTCCACACCCTGGTCATAACGATAGCCAAGGCGGATGGGGACTTTGTTGGCCACGAGATACTCGCCTCCGGCCATGACCCGAGCGGTCGTTGCGGTCCAGGAATCGAAGTCGGCAAGGCCATCGACCTCGATCGAGAAGTCCTTGGTGCCGTAACCGATGCCTCCGCCAATGGTGGTTGGAAGGAACGAATGCCCGGGATGGGTGAGGTTTTGTCCGACGACCCCGATATGCAGCGACTGGCCAATACGCACGGTCACTCCGGCATCGAAGGTAAAGGTGTCGACGATGGGATCTCGCTGTTTGTTCGTGACAAGTCCCCCAGAAGCAGTGCTGTAGGTTTTTAAACTCGGGTCATCGAGCAGTCCAAAGCCGTCCTGGATCATGCGTAGGTAGCGGATGCCCGCGCCAAGGAAGAAGCGATCGCCCACGGGATACGCGATGGTGGATCGTGCGTCGGTGAAGGTTCGATCGAGTCCATCGGGATCCATCACGCCGGCAGTGAACGAGGCACCTCCGGCGACACGTGTCGATGAAGTGATGGAGTCGACAGCGGCGAGAGATCCAAGGGCTCGCGTTGCTTCGGGGGTGAACTGCCCATTGGCCTCGATGTGGTAGAGGCGCGTGAGGGGCATGTTGGCGGGGTTCATGAAAATGGAGGTGGTGCCATTTCCAAGGGCTCGCAACGCGCCACCCATGGCCAAACTTCGAGGTGTTTCATTCTCGCCATAGGCATAGGCGAATGGAGGAAGAAGCTTGGCGTCGTCGGCCCAAGCGTTCTTCATGGAAGATCCCGTCGCCAGCGCGACGAAGATCAAAAGAGCGCCCGCTGTGCTCGAAATCCGCATCAAATGGGGGATAGCCACAAATCGAAGCGAAGGGCAACTTCTTGTGAAAGGGCACCAAAGACCTTTTCGATCCAAAACGTCATGGCTGCAAAGTGCCGGAAAGAACGAGACATCTTCCCTCTTGACGAGAACGGATCGGCGTTCGTGACGGGGTTCGATGCCGTTCAGGCAAGATCCACCTTGGGAAACGCATGACTTCCTGCTGTCGCCGCGCCGCCACGCCACCGGTCGAGAGCGCGAAGGTCGCTATGCAGCCTCGTCGTTGGCGAAAAACATTTGGAATATCCATCAGTTATCAAAATCTTCACAGTTCGGGATGGACGCCCGACCCGACCCGGTGCTACCTCCGTTCCGTCTTTGCCGTCGCCCGTTGCAACGCTTGTCGGAGCTCGGGATCTTTGCCGATAACTTGTGTTCATCACCACAAAAGCCGTGAGCAAAGGTCTGGCGTGATTGTCAAGGCGTTCCGTAACGAGGCATTGAAATAGAATTTGTCGAGAAGGCTCGAGACGCTGCGGGAAAATTCGCGTCTCTGGAAGATCTAGGCCGAAAACGTGCTTGGTCCGAAAAAAACGAGGGACCTGGTCACGGATTCGGTTTTCGAATCAGTCGTCCTGTAATTGGGTAGCTCGGGAAAAACCCGGGATCCTGTGGACAATCTGTGGACAAATTTGGAATGGCGTGGGTCGAGGAGGAATTTCTTTTTGAAATCAACGAGATAGCGGACCGGTGAACCAAAACGGGTTGTGGAGAAAATGGGGGTAGCCCTGTTGATTTCCACGTTGGATGGTTTCGCAGTGGATTTTTGGCAGAAATGACGATGGCGATTGACGAGGCACGAGAAATCTTCGACCGAGCCGTCGAATACACGCGGGGACTTTCCCCGGCGACATTCGATCAATGGTTTGGCGGGGTGCAATTTGACGACCTGACGGACGGCGTCTTGTCGTTACGGGTGCAAAACGAATTCGTTCTCGAGTGGGTCAAAACAAACTTCTTGCCAACCATCACCGACAAAATCCGCGAAGCAACAGGCTGGAGCGTCCAGGTCGCATGGACCGTCGATCAGCACTTGCAACATCCCATAACCAACGTTCCCACCGCATCTCCCATTCGTCCGCGAGCCATTGCGGTACGTCCTTCCACGACGCCATCGTCTTCCCCCGCAGCCGATGCGCCGGCACAAGCTCCAACGCTTGTGTCCAATTCCCCTCGAAAAGCCGCATTTCCGGATGATTTGAACACAAAGCATACGTTCGGGACCTTCGTCGTCGGCCCGTCGAATCAGCTTGCTCATGCCGCCGCGATCGCAGCTGCAGGCGGAGCCGGTCGACGTTACAACCCGCTCTTCATTTGTGGCGGCACAGGGCTTGGCAAGACGCACCTCGTCCACGCGATCGCGCATCGCATTCACGACGACCGCCCGAGCGCACGCATCATTTACGTCTCGGCAGAACGTTTTACGAACGACTTCATCACAGCCATTCAGCACCACCGCATGGACGAGTTCCGAGCGCGATATCGCGTCAATTGCGATGTTTTGCTCGTAGACGACATTCAGTTCTTGGCCGGACGCGAGCAAACGCAGGAGGAATTTTTCCACACCTTCAATGCTCTCCACGGCCTCGACCGGCAGATCGTGGTGACGAGCGACAAGTACCCGCAGAACCTGGAACGCATGGAAGAACGGCTCGTTTCGCGTTTTTCCTGGGGACTCGTGGCCGACATTCAAGCGCCCGAATTCGAAACGCGTGTCGCGATCGTTCGCAACAAAGCAGCCCTTGAAGGGATCGACTTGCCCGACGATGTCGCGTTGTTCTTGGCGCAAGTGATTCGATCAAACGTGCGGGAACTCGAAGGCACGTTGATTCGTTTGGCAGCGAAGTCTTCGCTCATGAACTGCCCCGTGGATCTCGCATTCGCGCGGGCGCAGATCACAGCGGCTGTACCTCGGGCGCAAACAATGAGCGTCGAGGACATACAGCGCGCCGTCTGCCATCATTTTCATCTGCGATCGATTGATTTGACCTCAAAAGATCGGCACAAGAGCATTGCGTTTGCGCGACACGTCGCGATGTATTTGTGCAAGCAGCGTTTGAAGGTGTCTTTCCCGGAAATCGGACGAGCCTTCGGCAATCGCGATCACACGACCGTGATGAGCGCAGTGCGCAAGATCGAAGCCCAGCGCGACACGGACCCGCACGTTCGCGCCCACATCGAGGCGCTCGAACGCAAACTCGCTGGCGAAAGCGCCTGACGGTTAGCGTTGGCCATCATTACGCGGACAAACGAATTTATGGATCGTGGTCCGTAATGACCAACGATTACGACTTGGCTCCCCCGTAGAGCATCTCGGACATAACGAACACCAAGGTCTCGAGCTCTTTGTAGGCATTGCGGATGGTGGTCAATTCGGCGCCGGTTTCGACAAGCTTGCGCAAGCTCATCATTGATTCGCGAATCCCCAAACGCATCTTCTCTTCGATCAATTCCCCGTAGGCCTCGAGCGACTGCTCGGTTGAAAACAGCAACGTATCGACTGCGGTCCTGAATTCAGCCTCTTCGCGACGCTTGATGTCTTCGTCTTTGAACGTTTCCGCTTCTTGAACGAGGCGCTCGACATCTTCCGAGGACAAACCACTCGTCGGCTTGATGACGACCTTCTCCATACGTTTGGTGGCGAGATCCGTCGCTTCGACGTTCAAGATTCCATTTTCGTCGATGTTGAAGATGACCTCGATTTGCGGAAGCCCCGCGGGAGCGGGAGGAATCCCTGTCAAATCGAATCGGGCCAGGCTTTGGTTATCCACCGCCATTTCACGTTCGCCTTGAAGAACGTGGATGGGCACCGAGGATTGATGGTCGATGCTCGTCGTGAAGATCTCGCTCCGCGATGTGGGGATGGTGGTGTTGCGCGGGATCAGTTTCGTCATGATGCCGCCACCCGTTTGAACACCAAGCGATAGAGGCGTTACATCGAGCAACAGGATGTCCTGACCTTGACCCGCGAGCGCTGCGCCTTGAATCGCAGCTCCAACGGCCACGACTTCGTCCGGATTGACGCCTTTGTGTGGGTCGCGTCCGAAGAGTTTCTTCACGGCTTCGTACACCGCAGGCATCCGCGTCATGCCTCCCACGAGCACCACAGTACCGATGTCTTGCGGCTTGATCCCCGCGTCGCGAAGTACGTCCGAACAAACATCGATGGTGCGCTTGAGCAGATCGAAGGTCAGCCCTTCGAGCTCGCTGCGTTCGATCATCCGTTCCAGATGCAAGGGGCTGCCTTTGGCGCCTACAGCCACGAACGGCAAGTTGATCTGCGTTTCAAGAGACGAACTCAGTTCGTGTTTGGCTTTTTCCGCAGCTTCCTTGAGACGCTGCATGGCCATGCGATCCTTGCGAAGATCGACTCCATGCTCGAGCTGAAACTCACCGACGAGCACATCGATGATGCGTTGGTCGAAGTCTTCACCACCCAGGTGCGTGTCGCCGCCCGTTGCACGAACGTTGAAGACGCCGCCGCTGATCTCGAGGATGGAGATGTCGAAGGTGCCTCCGCCCAAGTCGTAAACGGCGATGGTTTCCGCAGCGTGTTTGTCTAGGCCATACGCTAGCGCGGCAGCAGTGGGTTCGTTGATGATGCGGCGAACTTCGAGGCCCGCGATGCGACCGGCGTCTTTCGTCGCTTGACGCTGCGCATCGTCGAAATAGGCCGGCACGGTGACCACCGCTTCCGTGACGGGCTCGCCGAGAAAACGTTCGGCGATTTCCTTCATTTGCGCGAGGATCATCGCGGAGATCTCGGGCGGCGAATACGCCTTGTCGCGCAGAGTGACCCACGCGTCACCGTTGTCCGATGCGGAAATCATGTACGGGACAAACGTGGACATTCGCTCGACGTCGGGTGCGAGGCGCTTTCGGCCCATGAGGCGTTTGACGGCATAAACAGTTGCGGGCGCGTTTGTCACGGCTTGACGGCGCGCAACTTGCCCGACGAGACGTTCGCCATTGGCGGCAAATGCAACAACCGACGGCGTTGTTCTCGCCCCTTCAGCATTGGGAATGACTTTCACGTCAGCGGCAGACGATGCCCCAACGCCATCGACGACGGCGACACACGAGTTTGTCGTGCCGAGGTCGATACCGACAATCTTACCCATGATGGGTGTGACGATATATCAAACCCGATCGGATCGGGCTCGCACAGAAGGCGCATGCTGGGACGAACGCACCAGCCCCGAACCAGTGATCTCAGTTCGCTGCCGATGTTCCCGCGGGCGATCCCTTCGATACGACGACCATCGACGCCCGTACGAGGTGCTCGCCGAGGCGGTAGCCGGGCTGCACGTCGTACACGACGATACCGGCCGGATGTTCGGCGGACTCGATGTGTTGGATGGCTTCGTGGAGTGACGGATCGAACGGTTGTCCCACCGCATTGATGCGATGGATGCCCATTTTTTCCAGGGTATCGAGGAATTGCTTGAGCACGATCCGCAGACCTTCGGCAACGGCCTTGCCTGCTTCGGTGCCTTCGGCGTGGATGATGGCCCGTTCGAAGTTGTCGAACACGGGCAGCATGTCTTTGACCGTGTTTTCTTTGCCGCGTTTTTGCGCATCGTCGACTTCGCGACGGGTGCGCTTGCGATAGTTGTCGAAGTCAGCCGCTGTGCGCAGCAGTTGATCGCGCAGTTTCGCGACTTCGGCGAGCGCGTTCGCGTAACGCTCTTCGGTTGTCGGCTCGGCGGGAGCGGCTTCGGCCGGAGCAGCAGTATCGTTCGCCGCTGCCTCGCCATTCGGGGCGGAATCTTGGGTGGTGTTGTCAGGGTCGGACATCGCGGGCGCACTATAACCTTCCAAGATCGCATGGCAACGGCTCGACCCCTCGAACGTTGCACGATGTGACAGACGAGGGCGGATGTTTGCGCCGCGCGGATGACCGGCGTAGATCCGCACACCGAAGGGCGTCGATACCTGGACTTTTGTGCGGGCGTTGCCGTGTGTTCGCTCGGGCATGCGCATCCACGACTGGCTCAAGCCATCGCGACACAAGCCGCTCAGTTGATGCACGTGTCGAACTACTTCTTCAACGCCGAAAACATCCGCCTCGCCGATGAGCTCTGCAAACGAGCCGGGATGGATCGCGCCTTCTTCTGCAACTCGGGCGCTGAAGCCAACGAAGCGATGCTCAAGCTGGCGCGACGTTGGTTCTATACGAAAAACCAACCCCAGCGGTATCGCATCATCGCGTTCGACAATGCCTTTCACGGACGAACCATGGGCGCCGTCGCGCTGACGGGAACCCCCAAATATCGGGAAGGGTTTGGCCCGCCCCTCGAAGGCGTAACGCATGTGCCGTACGGCGATCTCGATGCCGTACGCGCAGCAATGGGCCCCGATGTCGCGGCGATCTTCGTGGAGCCCGTACAAGGTGAAGGCGGCGTCATCCCTGCCCCGCCCGGGTTCTTGCCAGCCTTGCGAAATCTTTGTGACGAACACGGCGCACTGCTTTGTCTCGACGAAGTGCAAACGGGCATTGGACGAACAGGAAGGTTTCTCGGGGCGGAACACGATGGCGTGAAAGGTGATCTCATCGCGCTCGCCAAAGGGCTCGGTGGAGGCTTCCCCATCGGCGCGCTTTTGGTGCGCGAAGAACTCCAAAGTGCGCTTCCTCCAGGCACACATGGTTCGACGTTTGGAGGTAACGCGCTGGCCTCGGTTGCCGCACGAACGGTGTTGGCGGTGCTCGACCAGGAAAAACTCATCGAAGGTGCCGTGACGAAAGGCGAACGATTGGCCAAAGGTTTGTCGGCAATCGCGGAGAAGTATCCCTCGGTGTGTGCAGGGCAGCGAGGTCGAGGACTCTTGCAAGGTCTGCGTCTCGCACAAGGTATGGACGGACGAACCGTGCTTGGAAAAGTTCGCACACGAGGCTTGTTGCTGACAGTTGCCGGGACGAACACGTTGCGCTTTACGCCTCCGCTTGTGGTGCAAGAGCGGGAGATCGACGAAGCTCTGGCGTTGACCGAAGCAGCGGTCGCCGAGGTAGCTACATGAAGAAACGCGACTTTGCGTGCTTGGAAGATCTTGGCGAAGGCGGCATCCAAGCGATGCTGGATCGCTCGGTTTATTTCGCCCGCGTTCGAGGCACACCCGAACACCCGAAGCCTCTTGCCGGTCATGCAACAGCGTTGCTGTTTGACAAACCATCCACGCGGACGCGTTTGTCGCTCGAAGTCGCCACCTACGAGCTGGGCGGACATCCGATCATCGTGACGCCCGATTCGTCGCAGATGGGACGAGGTGAACCGACGGAAGACACAGCGCGCGTGCTGGGACGTATGGTTTCGGCCGTGACGTACCGGACAAACACTTCGACACGGTTTGCAGCCATGGCCAAGGCGTGTGTCGTGCCCGTGCTGAATGCGCTGACGGACGATGCTCATCCGATGCAAGTGCTCGCGGACTTGATGACCGTGCAACAAGCGCGCGGAAAACTTTCCGGCTTGCGTGTTGCGTGGGTGGGCGATGCGAGCAACGTGGCGCGATCGTGGATCGAAGCCGCAGGTCTGTTGAAGCTCGACATGGTGCTCGCGACACCACCAGGGTTTGCCCCGCCAGAAGAAGAAGTGACGAAGGCTGTTCGTCGTGGCGGAACGATCACGGTAACGGACGATCCGATCCTGGCGGCTCGCGGTGCGGATGTACTGGCTACCGATGTGTGGATCAGTATGGGCCAAGAGAAGGAACGAGCCGCTCGATTGGCAGCGCTGACGCCGTACAAAGTCGACGCCAACCTCGTGGGTCTCGCTTCGCCAGAAGTCGTGGTGTTGCATTGTTTGCCCGCGCATCGCGGCGAAGAGATCGAAGCCGATGTGCTCGAAGGCCCGCGAAGTTTCGTGTGGGAAGCCGTCGAAGCTCGTCTGCACACCAGCAAGGCTCTGCTGGAATGGGCCGCACTTGGTCCCGGATTTGGACACGCTCCGTCACTGCTGACGAACCCGCGCCACTCGGCACGTTGAGGCATCGCCTTTGCGACCTGTTGGACCTGTTGCCGATCCCGTTCCGTGCTCCGGATGCAGCAAGCTGCTCGATCCGTTGCGCGCGGGTCACGTCGCCATCTTCGACAACAAGTTCCATTTCTTTTGTGATCGAAGGGTTTGTCGCGCGACGTTCTTGGGTGAACGTCCCGGCGAACCGACGGAACATCGTTCACCCACGCCACTCGGCATCTTCGCGCCACGCAGCGTCACCCCTGCCGAACCAAGTTTGCTTCGAGTTGGTCTCGACGCACCCATCGTTCCGTTTCATGAACCAGCGTCTCTAGAGGCCACGCTGCCGCAACCTCCAGCGCTCGGTGATGACCGCACGTTGGTCGAACCCATTGGTCGACCGATTCTGACGGACGAACCCGGAAAACTCGAGACACCGGATCACCAAGACATCGGTGCGCTGCTGCTCGTAATCGCCACCATCGCGGGAATTCTTGCGGTCGTGCTGGGTTTGACCGGACACACGCTTCTCGTGATCGGCGCTCGCATCGTGCTTGCTGGCGTGGGTGCAGGCATGCTCGTGGGTCGAGCGGCAACGACGCCGCGTGAGCCGTCTGATCCACATCCGGCGCCGCTGCTCGGAACATCGATCGCGTCGCTCGTGGTTGCGACATGGAGCGCGTTTCAACCTGACCACGCGCTTGCATCAGAAGCTGCATCGCTCGCGGGCATCATCGTGACAACGACGTCGATCGGCTCCTGGATCCTCGAAAGTGCACGCCGAGATGGCGCCGAAGAACGTGCATACGTGGCGATGTCGTTGGCCTTGCCGGGTCGTCGAGCGCCCGATGACACCACGGCCACAGAGATCAAACAGAAAGCTTTCGACATTCGTCCTGGCGAGCAGATCCTGGTCGAACGCGGAGAAGTCGTTCCTGTCGACGTGGTCGTCACGTCGGGAGACATCGACGTGTATCCGTGGTTTGGCGCGACAACTGCCATCCGCAAACGCCCGGGAGACGCGGTCGTTGCTGGAGCAACCGTCGTTCGCGGTCGCTTGCGTGGAACCTGCACGTTTGTCGGGAACGACCGCCCGTTTGCACGCGTGCTGCTCGATCCGCGTCGTCGCGCGGACGCGCTTGCTCCCATTGCGCGCGCATCACGAGCGCTCGCGGAACGCTGGGCGCTCGTCGCCGCAGCCATCGGAGCGTTGTCGGCTTTCATCGCTGGAGGACGCAAAGCCATCGAGATCGCGATGACGGCCATCGGCGTACACGGTGCGTTTGCGAGCGTGGTGCTTGCCTGCATCGCGAGCTTGCACATCGTGCGCGGCATCCTGCTCGCGCAACGTCGCGGCATTGCCTACAAGAACGAAGGTGCGTGGGATCGCGCCGCCAACGTGAACGTCGCCGTGTTCTGCGCTCGAGGCACGTTGCTCCTCGGCGAACCCGAACTCGCCGAACTCGAAGCGGTCAGCGACAAACACGAACCCTTGGATGTCTTGGCCCTCGCCGCAGGCGCTGAACGAGGTGAAGAACATCCCATTGCCCGTGCGATCGTTCGCGCCGCGATGACCAGGTCTGTCCGGCCAGACGGCGTACGCAACGCGCATCATGTGCCAGGTCTCGGCGTCACGGCTGTAGCTTCCTCGGGTGAAGATCTCTGCGTCGGAAGTCGCGCGCTGCTGCTCGCCAACCGCATCTCGATCGCATCAGCGGAGCACCGCATTGCGGAACTCGAAGCGCTCGGACGAACCGTCGTGCTTGTCGCGGTGGGCACGCGACTCATTGGCATGCTGGGCCTTCAAGATGGCTTTCGCCCAGGTGCCCGTGCTGCTGTGCAACATCTGATCGATGCGCAAATCGAACCCGTGATCATGTCCGGTGATGCGCGCGAAACATGCGAAGCCATCGCTCGATCCCTCGATGTCGATCACATTCGGCCCGAGATTCTTCCCGCCGATCGCGCCGCTGAAGTTCGTCGTCTCGTTGATGCCGGCATGTCCGTTGCGGTCCTTGGACACACGAGCACGGACGAGTCCGCGCTTGGTGCAGCGGAAGTTGCCGTCGCCCTCGATGCCGCTGGTTCTTCATCTGGAGACCTCTCGGTCTCACTCGCATCCGACGACGTTCGTGATGCCGCACTTGCCCTCGCCTTGGCGCATCGATCACGTCTCGATGCGCGTCTGGGTCTGACAGTTGCCACGATTCCGGCGCTGATCGGAGCCATCGCGGTGGCGTTTGGCCTCCTGCCCCCCGCGTATGCTCCGCTCGCTTCGTTGCTTGGTGGAGCCATGGCCGTTTTGCACATTCGAGCCATCCATCGAACCCGCGAATCCCCAGCAATCCGCGTCAGTCCCTTCGGCGACTCCGAAGGCACCCCTTGACTCCGGCAAACTCCATCGGGATAAATAACGTACGGTAATGTCAGGTGGCGCGATGGTCACAAGCGGGAGGAACGTCACCGTGACGGAAGACAAAATCGCCCTCGATCGTCTGCGGGCTCGGCTTCACACCTACATGCTGAAAAAGGGCCTGCGCTCGACGGCTCAACGACGTCTGATCGTTGACACGTTCTTCGAAATTGCGTCCCACACGACCATCGAAGATCTGCTCAGTGAAGTGCGTACGCGGGACAAAGGCATCGGTTACGCGACGGTGTATCGCACGCTGAAGTTGCTCGCTGAATGCGGCGTCGCGTCCGAACGGCGTTTCGGAGATGGTTTGAGTCGGTACGAATTGGCCGATGATGCGTCGACGCACCACGACCACCTGATCTGCGTGTCGTGCGGCATGATCATCGAGTTCGAAGAGCCACGTATCGAAACGTTGCAAGACGAGATCGCAGCTCGATACGGCTTTCACGTCACGTCGCACAAGCACGAGATGTACGGCACGTGCGCGAAGTGTTCGGCGGCGACTTCGTCTTGACGAACAGTTTGTCAGGTTAGAACGATGCGGGCGGGACGCTTTACTTGCCGACTTGCGCGACGTAGCTGATGCGCGCGATCGGATCGAAGAGGGGATTGAGCGGCTGCGCAGGCGGAGCGACGAGACCTGCATACGGCGTGTTGTCGATGACGACGTAATACAAGCCTGGATTGAGCATGTAGCGCTGCGTCGGCTGAGGGCCTGGCAATGCTGGGCCGCCTGCGGCAACGGGTCCGGGCGGAGGTCCAAGGGGCAAACCCGTTTGGTACATCTCGCGCCACGAATCACCGGTGCGTTTGTCCACGACCATCACATCGACTTGTGGGCCTTGGATGTTGAGCGTCAGGTACAGAGCTTGTCCTGACGAAACTTCGAACGGACCCAGGTAATCGCGCTGATTGCCGTGCACATCGATCGTTTCGTTGGCAAACGTGAAGCGCTCGTCGTTCATCACGCGGAACGGTTTTACCGGCTTGGCTGGTGGCGTCAGGATGCCGAGCGAGAAGTCGTTGCCACGTTCTTCATTCGCCACGACCGTGAAGCCTCGCGTGAGTTCGCTCGTGAGGACTTGCTGTCCGAAGAAATTGGCGATGTTGCCAAAAGGCGGAATGTTCGAGGCGATGTTGAACGCTGGATTTTCGATGTATCCGACGCGGAAATCTGGACCTTGGAGAGGTCGGTCCATCTTTCCGTAAACGTAGATGTCGTCGCCGGAGATCTGGAAATCAGGTTTCAGCGCAATCGTGGCACTGCACGAGAATCCAATGCGTTTCGCCGCGGAAATGAAGCCATATCCCGTTCCTTGGAACGAAAGAATCACGGCCTGATTGGCATCGTCGACCGTGTGGCTACACGTCGTCGGGAAAAACCGTCCGATCGATGGCGAGCGAGGATCGAGTTTCAGCGCAACGCCGACTTTCAGCATTTCGGGGCAAATTCGGCTGGCTCCGAAGTTCGAGAAGAGCCACCAACGCAGTTGGGGATTGTTGTTCACGACAGTTTCGGTGCACGGACATCCGGCAATCGAAAAGGAGAACACAATCACGAGGAGCAGCAAAAACGCGCCTGCGGGGAAAGCAGGCCGCGACCGGCGAATACGTCGAAGCACGGAGATCACCATAGCGAAGTCAGACGAGCCGTGTTCTGCAAAGCTACGACGGAACCGAGCCTTCCTGTTCAAAAGGTGCCAACCACGTTTGGTGCCTCAACCTCCCGTCTGAAAGGTGCCAGCCACTTTTGCTTCTCGACTCGGACGGATTTGACCCTCACGCTCGATTGGCTTAGAAATGAAGGTGGGCGGAGGTAGTACACATCGAACGGCAGGGACGCACAGATGAGTGACCTGACGAACCGCTCTCGAAAAATTCTCCTGGCTGTCGTGACCGAGTTCATTTCGACCGGTACGGCCGTTGGAAGTCGCACGTTGGCCAAGAAATACGGCCTCGATCTTTCCGCAGCATCTGTCCGCAATGTCCTCGCGGACTTGGAAGAAGCTGGTTACTTGCGGCAACCGCATACGTCGGCAGGACGAGTTCCCACCGACCGGGCCTTGCGTCTGTTCATCGAGACGCTCGTCCAGGCCCGCGCACTGGCTCCAGAAGAACAAGCCAAACTCGGCAAACGCTTCAGTGAAATCTACGCAGTCGCCAATGATCCGATGCGTGAAGCAGGACGGTACCTTTCCGAGTTGTCCGGAACGGCCGCGGTCGTTGCCGCTCCGCGTAAAGAACTCCGCGCGCTTTCGCAACTCCGCTTCATTCCTACGCGTCCAAAACAATTGCTCGCGGTCCTCGTCTTTGCAGATGGCTCGGTCGAAAATCGATTCATCAGCGTCGACGAAGCGCCGAACGATTCGGAACTGACGCGCATCCACAACTTGCTCGCTGATGTGATCGAAGGTCGTTCACTTGGCGAAGCTCGCGACCTGTTTGCCCGTAGACTCACGGACGAACGCGTCGCGCTCGACACATTGCGCCGTCGGGCATTCGAACTTGGCAGTCGTGCAACGGCAGATGTGCAAGGCGGAAGCGACGTCGTGATCGAAGGACAAGGTCGGCTGCTCGACTTGCCCGAATACGCCGACCCCACGCGCCTCAAGAAACTCATTCACACGCTGGCCGATCGCGAAGACCTCCTCGAACTGCTCGACAAGGTCATCGCTGCCGGAGCGGTCACCGTGTTTGTCGGAAGCGAAGCGGGTGAAATTGGCGGAGGCGATCTCAGTTTGGTCGTCGCGCCCTACACTGAAGGAGGTCGCGTTGCGGGCACCGTCGGTGTCCTTGGACCAACCCGAATGGACTACGCCAAAGTCCTTCCGCTCGTCGACGCCACCGCCGCTGCCATGAGCGAAGCGCTCAATGCAAAGCGTTCGTCTTGACGAACGCAACGCCAAGCGTTCGTTAGGACAACCTCAGTTGATTGACGATCGACTGAAAGTCATCGGGCGGGGGCATCTCGAAGACCATGGTTTCGTTCGAGCGGGGGTGGACAAACCCGAGTTCTTTGGCGTGCAGCAAGAGGCGTGGGGACTTGATGAGTGGTCCGGCGAAGTTTCGCACGTAGACGGTTTCTCCCACGATCGGATGTCCTGATTCGGATAGGTGGATGCGGATCTGATGCGTGCGACCTGTTTCGAGGCGACACGCGATCAAGGTTGCGCCTTGGAGTCGTTCGAGAGGTTCGACGTGCGTGATGGCGAGTTGCCCTTCGACGGCGCGTTCGTCTTCGCGCAATGACCCTCGAAGACCGTCGCCACGGTTTTCGATGAGCCGGGAACGAAAGGTTTTTCTTGGAACATCACCGTGCGCGACGGCGAGATAAACACGGCGCATCGAATGATCGCGGAGTTGTTGTCCGAGGTGTTTTTTGGCGGCGAATGATCGGGCAAACACCAAGAGACCACTCGTCATTTTGTCGAGACGTTGCACAACGCCAAGCGGCGCGCGGCCACGGATGTGATCGGACTTGGCGAGTAGATCGCGCACGACGGCATCGAGCGTGCGTTCACGATCGGCGGGTGATTCGTCGCCAAACGGCACGGTGGAGATGCCGGCTGGTTTGCGAACGACGACCACGGAAGCGTCGACGTATTCGATGAGTTCGTCGCGAGCTTCCGCGACGCGTACAGCTTTTGCGGAAGGTGCTCGAGGATGACGCGTGATCGTCGCGCCGAGACGAACGTACTTCGTCGTTTGCGTCCATGACTCGCCATCGACAGCGATCTTGCCGGACTCGATCCATTTGCGCGCTTGGGACCACGACACATTGGCGAGCGTTCGGATGACGTTATCGAGGGATTTGCCCGCAAGATCCGCCGGTACGGTCCACGTTGCATCGGGAGCGCCGATGGACGTTGTGGTGGTCGTTTTGGGTGTTGCGGGAGCAACGGGTTTGCCCGCGGAGGGCGAAGATCGTTTGGTGGACATGGGGTGGGGTGCGTCGGGACGGTACGGAATCCGAGCGCCAGGGCTGCGTTACCGCATGTTTGCATCAGGTGCGCCGAATTTCCCTCGCGGCCTCTTGTTGCGCTATCATGCGTTCGCTTTTCGGAGCCCGGATCGCGAACGATCCGGCAATCGGGCTGGAGGAAACGACAGGCCGAAAATTCGTTCGTGTTTGTTGACACCCTACACGCGCGAGAACGAAGATAGCGCGACCGTTCGCCCACTTGGCGAAACCACCCAGAGGAGACCGTTCAGTGGCCACCACCATCCTCGCCGTCGACGACAGCGTGACCATGCGCAAGGTCCTCGAGATCACGTTTGCGGGTCCCGAGTTTCGCTGTATCACGGTCCCTGGGGCCGATGCTGCCCTCGACAAACTCAAGAGTGACAAACCAGCGCTCGTCGTTGCCGACGTGACGCTCGAGGGCAAAAACGGCTACGACCTGTGCAAGGCGATCAAGCAGGCTTCGCCTTCGACGGCAGTGCTCATCTTGTCGTCGAAACAGAACCCGTACGACACGGGCAAAGGCTCGGCAGCACAAGCTGACGACTACATGGACAAACCTTACGACAGCACGCAGATGCTGGAGAAGGTCAAGAAGCTCTTGGCTTCGCCGTCCAAAGGTGCCGATGCCAAACCGGCTCCAGAAACGCCGAAAGTCGTGCAAGCGCCCGCGGCCAAACCCACGGGAGCACAAACACCACAGCCCGCAGCCGTAGCAGCCGCAGCTGCTCCTGCCGGAGCGGGAGCACCACAACGCGCCAAGACGATGCTCTACAACCCCGGTGGGGTGAACACGCCGAGCACCGCAGCGCAACCCGCCGCCAAGGTCGAAGCTGCCAAGCCCGCCGTCGCAGCCGCGACAAACGCTCAGATGCAA
>JBGAOI010000459.1:0-6262 GCA_044221885.1 Polyangium sp. (in: bacteria) | reverse complement strand
CGTCGCCGGTGGCGAAACACCGAGTTCCACCAAGGCATCCGCCAAACCTTCGGCAGCGCGACGGCGTTCCGTGAGTGCAGCGCGCATGAGCAGCGCTTCCCACGCGGCCGGATATCCTTTGAAAGCCAAATCCGTATAAGCTCGCAATCGTTCGATTTGTTTGGTATTTGGCAAATCGTCGGCTTGGAGTGTCGCTCGAGATGCAAGCAATGACAAACGCGGCGTCAAGGCTTCGGTCAGCACGTGCGTTTCCAGCATGTGTTCGGCTCGACGACCTTCTCCTAGGCCAAGCAATGCAGCAATGGCGACCGACAAGGACGCTTCATTCTTTCGCGCGGGTGTGATTTCCACCTGTTCGACGTTTGCAGTTTTCGCAATCGCGGAAATCGTAGCGACATCCCCTGCATTCGGGGCTTGAAGCGCGACGGGCAAACCATCTTCGCCCCAGACATTGAGTTCGATATCATTGCCGTCGTTCATGTAACCGACGCGGACGACGATTCGCGCTTTTCCTTTGGGAATGGTTGCTTTGGCAAAACGAGTAACGTAACTATCGCCAGAATCGAATCCCCGTTCGATGATGCGTTGTCCCGCGATTTCGACGACAGCCGCCGACGAAGAGGCAAATGCAAAATAAAGACGTTGGGCGCGAGGATTATCGACATCCACAACGACGGCACGCATGCCGGAAAGCGAAATGGGATCGCTCGGGTCGATTTGACACGCGTTGGCTTGTACGATGAGCGGCGTGACCGTGGCCCAAAATGGCGCTGGACCGGCAAATGAAGCGGGGAAAGCACCCGACGCTGCAATCGGCGATGGCTCAGACAAACTTTTGAGTGCTGCCCAATCGAGCGGTGCAACAATACTCGCTTTGGTTGCACAACCACGCCGCTCGCCCCAAACCATGGCCGCTTGATCCTGCCCAACATGAAGCGCAAGTTCGTGCAATGCCGAAGCAATCAATCCTCGCACAAATGGCAAATGCCCCGCGGGCGTCGTTCCGTCGAGTTTCTCCCCGGCTATCATGTAGCTATGACGCAATCGATCCACGACGAGCGGGAAGTTGTCTTGCGTGCGGTACGCAAGACCCTGGTGTCCAGGAATGCCCATGCTTCCAATGTCCCGCCAAATGAGCGCATCGAGAGCGGCAATCGCTGTCGCGAAAGACTCTGGATCGGAATGGTTTGTCAGAGAACGGTCAAGCGCATCGAGGTACGGTGCTGGGGCCAGAGGATCGTCGATTTCTCGATCCATTGCCGCGACAAACGTTTCTGCGAGTTTTGCACTGGGGGGCGGTTTCGGAACGGCAGGTGGGCTTCCACAAGCCACGAGGGCCAAGGTGAGGGAAGCAAAACCGATACGACGGAGTTTTTCGGAAACGGGCATTCGATGCGCCATGATGCCTCGAGCTAGACTAAGATGCGGGTTCTGGCCTTCAGGCCGCAGGTGATTCTTCGTAAATACGCACGCCGTACTTTTCGAGGCACCACATGGCTCCAATGATGAAGCTGCGTTTGTCATCAACGAACGATGGTTTTTTGCCTTCGAAGGCGTGACCAACGAATTGAAATCCCCAGCCGACGGTGAACATCGAAGCGGCCAGGGGCAAACCAATGATGGTTGCGCCGACCGGGAAACTCAAGGCAATGAGCGGGATACCAATTTTGTGACACGCTTGATTTCGCGGGTCGCGATGGTCATCTTGGTATTTGTGCAAAAGACGGGTCCAACTAGCATTGAGTCGAATCATGGGCTTCTCACAGCGCTGGGTTCAGGGTTGGGTGCTCTTGTCAGGTGAAGCTGAATCCGCTTTTCCGGGTACGAGACGCACAGTGCGGTTCATGAGACCGTCGACGCGTTGGAGCCATGCACGCCAGGCCGGGTATTTGTCGAGGGAAATGGTGGAGAGGTCAAAAATGACCGTTCGTTTGACGACCACCGTTCCAGGTTCGCCAGGCGCCATTTCGAGAATGGCCTTGCCAAACTCGCCACCGTTTTCCGTGCCTCCCGGAGGCAATTCCGAAAAATCGTAACCGGCAGGAGCGACAATGGTCAATGTTCGTACATTGCGTCGAGGAGCCAAATACGCGGGCAAGACGACTGGCAATGTGCGCTTGGCAAGCGGTGCGAGCTGGGAAGCGAATGTGACAGTATCGCCAAGCGGCACGACGAGTTCATTCCCTTCGCGGCGGGCAATGTTGCGGCTCGAAGCTTGATAACGGAGTTTTGCTCCGCCATTCGGCATATTTCCGTCGAAGCCGATATCACTTTCCACTTCGACACCCGCGACCCATTTGTTCGTGAGGTATTGCTCGACCCATTGTTTGCGGGCGTCGGGTTCGACGAGGTTCGTGCGCAATTCGAATGCCGCGTCACCCACATGTTGCTCGGCCGCCGTGAGTTTCCCTTCGCCGGAAGCCTGAAGCACGAGTTTCCAATTCGCGTCGGTTCCATGATCGTCTGGCGAACTCACGGGCGTTTCAATCATTTTCGGCGGGCCATTGTCAATGAAAAACGCAAGCGTCCGCGCGTCCATCGAAGGCAATGGACCCATGCGACTTTGGGGACTCGTCGCGTCGAGCCACACCGCGGGGGCTCCGTCCTTCGGCGGCAAATACGCAATGCCGTGATCGAATAACGGCACGGCGACTTTTTCACTGCGAAGAAGCGCTGTTTGGCCAGTATACCGCGTCTGGATCAAAACTTCCGTCGCGTCAATGCCAATGGCCGCAAGCAGCGTGATGAGCAGCATGGCTTTGTCGTCACAATCGCCTTGTTTACGCGCAAGCGAAATTTGGGGGCGATTGGGAAGCCAGGATTCTCCCGAAACATAGTTCACGTATCGAATCGAATCGGCAACGTAATCGAAAAGCGCGCGGATTTTTTCGTCCCGCGTTTTTTTGCCCTTGGTCAGCTCCGCGGCGAGTTCTTTGACGCGTTCGTCCGGTTTGGAAAAACCATCCACGGCCGTTTTGTACCAGGAACGAAAATCTGCCCAACCGGCAAACGTCGACCCCACGACGAGAGGCACCGTTTCCATGATGTAAGGCGCCAAGGGTTCGTCGGGAACGTTCACTGGTTTGTCCCAGATAAACGTGTGAATAATACGGTCGCCTTCTGTTTTCGTATCGGAACGGTCGGCTTTGCCATTCAAAACGTCCACTGCGAGAGGCGACGCTTTGGGCGATTCGACAATGACTTCATTGTACATGACGGGCCGCGTTTCCGTCGAACCAGAGATATCAATGAAGTAATACGGCGGGTCGCCTCGACGACCCACAGGATTCGCCGTCCACGAACGAACCGCAACTTCCACGACATCGCCCGTTTGCAGCTTGGGCCACCGAATGTATACGCCTCGCCCCCCGCCTGCCTGTTCCTCGGGCAAACCAATGGAACCATCTTTTCGATGCACGCGAGCAAAAAGAAGCTCGGTGCGATCTCCTTCGGCCGGAACATCCGGCTCGGTGAGTTCCGCTTCCGTGCGCGGTTCGATGACGATCTCTCGTGCATAATGCATGAGTTGCGAGACGCGACGATCCGAATGGTACGTGACAAACCGCAACCAATGGAGCTGTCGATCAAAAACGTCGGTTTTCTTGGCGGGCGAAGCCTTGGCGCGAGCTAGAAATACACTTGGCTGGACAATCGACCGTTCGTCGGGCATGGGTGTTTGTCCACCCCCGAGCCGCGTGCGCATGGCAATTTCGGCTTTTCGTGCCGCATCGGTCGGTTCGAGTGCTTGGGCGCGAAGCAAGGCTTCCTTGATGAGGTCCGGCGACTCCGAAGGCGTTTTGCCTTCGCGCTGTTCGTCAGCCAAAACAGCTTTTCGAGCCACGGCCAAACCATGAAATGCAGACGCTTTGTTCGGCGACAACTTGGTCGTCAAGAAAAACACTTCCCGCGCCCATACGTTGCGACCAGCCCCGAGAAGCATATTGCCAATTGCCACGAGTTCGTCGGCCGAACGTTGTTGTACGAGAACATCCGCGGCTGCTTTTTCGAGCTCCGCACCTCCAAGGATTCCATGTGCCCCGACAAACTGACTGGAACGAGAATCCGCACGCATATCCGCAAGACGCTTCGTTGCATTCAGGTAAGACGCCCCGTCACCGCGAGACGCATCGAGCAGCTCGGCCCACACGGCAATGGGGGCACGGCCGCGTAGTTCGCCGGTCATCGCCAATAACTGCTCGCGATCAGATCGACGCGCTCCGGGGACATTCATTCGAGAACGGGCGGCAAGCTTGAGGAGCCGAGCTTCGAGGTCGATGGCTGTCGATAGCGGTGCTTCGCGAACGCGCGCCAAAGCCCAATCTGGCAAATGCGCCGTCAACGAAGCTTCGAATAATCGACGTTGCGCAAATGCGGCCGTTTCCGTGTCTTTCGCGGCGTTGGCTCGATCCATGGCCTGATTGAGACGTTCCGTTCGTTCGGCCCCAGATGGCGAAATCCAACCAGCAAGCGCAAGAATATCCGGTGCGACGGCTTTGTCCCGAACAACCAATTCGAATAATCCAGGAGCACGAGGCGACCGAGTATCGTCGGCGCCACTGAGCGTCCTGAGAATGGCCGCGCGAAGAGCGACATCGGGTTTCGGATTCGTTCCGACGTCCAATCCTTGCTCGAGAAATGTGGGAACTCGCGTGACGCCTTTGGGCAAGACAAGAGCCGCTTTCGCTGGCGTAGCTGATGGATTGGCAGGAACAGGTTTGGCAGGGACAGGTTTGGCGGGGGGCGGGAGCGTCAAACCAAGCAAATTCGACGACGTGAGAACGGGTGTCGGCTTATGGTCCGGCGTTGAAAATCGTACGCGAACGAGCCCGTCATCATGGAGCGAGCCCGAACATACTTTCAAAGCCACGAGGTGCGGGCCTGGCGTTACGTCGATACGAAATGCCAATCGATCGACCATGAGGCGCTGATGAACGTCTTCACTCGAGGCAATATCGGCTCCGTCCCACATGACGCGTACATTACCTGTCGACGCGATATGCATCAGCAGCGGTGTCATGACTTTGGCCGCGGCACTGAGCACGACTTTGGAAGCCAAATACGAACACGTTTCGGTGCGGGGATGAATGTACAAATCGAGCGGCACTCCGCGTGGTGTTGACGAAGCGGGAAGGGTACGTCGCCACGCAACATCGAATACGCCCCATGAATACCGAGTATTCATGTCGATAAACGATTGACCTGGGGCTTCGGGGCCTTCTTTTTCGGCAATACCATTTCCTTTGTCGGGAAAAGGCCCAAGAATGGCGAATGAACGAACAAGGCCCGTGTAATCGGGGCCCAAGTCATACGCAATGGCTTGCGAACCGGTCCACGTCGAGATGCCGCCCGTGGGAGACAAAACCGATGCCAGCCAACGTGCGTCATCGGCAATGGGTTGAGGCAATTGCCCAATGGTCCGCAATCCCGTGCGCACCTTGTTCAGGGTCGCTCGTTCGTCAAGTGCTGCTGCCACGAGCAACGCAGCCAATGCATCCGTTCCATTCGCCCGGGCGCGCGCTATGGCGAGATCAACCATCGCGTCGGGTTGCGCCGAGGTCCACCGCGTGGGAGGAGGAGGGGGCGGAGGCGCGGGTTTTGCGGGCGGGTTGACCAGGGTTGTCGGCTTTGGAGCCGCGGGAGGAGTTTTTCCGGGCGTTGTTTTTCCGGACGGAGACTTGGCCGGCGGAGCCTTGGCTGGTGTGGCTGGCGCCGGAGCTTTGGTGACGCCTGGAGCGGTTTTTCCAGCAGGATTTTTGGTGGTTTGGGTTTGTCCCGAAGCAGTTCCCGCGACGAGCACCAGCGCGAGTGTCCATCCGAGTTCGAGCAACGATGGGGCCGAGGGGCGATCGTTTTGTCGGCTTCGTGCGCGCGTTGATCTCTGTCGCATCATGGCAGGTCGATGCATAGCGCGCCGACGTCCCGAACGCGAGAGGTATGATGGCGATTTGTGTGAGGCATCAAATGTAGATGGCACCTTTGGATGGTAGGTGGATTACGTTTTGAAGTGCTTGGTTCGGCAGACGAAAGCATTGATTCGATATTGCCGCAACCAAACGGATTTGGACTGGTTGACATAAGCAATGGTATTCCTTGCCAAACAAAATAATTGAATCGTCGCGTTTTCTCTTTGCGTCCATTCCAAGTCATTACGGATTGTTTGAGGCAGGCTCCAATCATCGATATTTCGACGGTGCAGCATGCTTCTTGCGTTGTCGTGAAAGGGCTTCGATTCGTCACAAATATGACGCTATTTTCTGCTCCA
>JBGAOI010000458.1:0-6276 GCA_044221885.1 Polyangium sp. (in: bacteria) | reverse complement strand
GCACGATGCCCCAAATGTTGCCTTGAAAATCCACGGACAAACCATGGGGCAAAGACCCCGCCGGGTACGTCCCGAGCAACGTTCCGTTCGGCGCGTACTTCGAGAAGGTGCCCGCGTCATAGTTGGCACTCCAAACATTCAGCCCGAGGTCGAGCGTCATCGCCGTCGTACGACTCGGCCCTGGAACCAACGTGCACGTATTGGCGACAAAATCAGCCTTGAACCAGCCTGCCGATCCATTGAAATAGCTGCCCAAATAGGCGGTATTTCCATCCGGACTGGCAACGATGCCATACGTACCCGGACAATTGACCGTTTGCACTGCCAACGTGTCGATGTTGACCCGTCGAGTTCCACCGGACGAACTCGAGACAAAAACGTACCCGCCTCCGGTTGCAAGCGAATAAGGATTGCCTCCAACCGTCACGGTCGCTTCAAGGGCGACGGGTTCGTCCGGGTTGTACCGATAAATCTTGCCGTCTTGATGTGTTCCGACCCAGATTTTGCCGCGCCGATCAACGGCCACACCACGCGGCCACATGTTGGAAGGCCCCACCGGAATCGTCGTCAGAATACACTCGTCGTTCTGCCCGAAAAACTCGGTAGGATCGTCAGGATTGATGACGCCGTCGTTGTTCATGTCCTTCGACGTGTCGATCACGCCGTTGTTGTTGCGATCGATGCAGTGGGCCAAATCGCCAGAAAACTTGGAAAACGTGCCTTGTTTCCCGAACGCTCGGTTGACAATCCAAACGTCGCCGCGTGTATCGACCGCAACGCGACCAGGACAATTGCCCACAGAAGCAAAGTCGCAATACGTTTTCGATGCTTGGGCGCCCGTGAGCTGCCCGTTGATCGAAACGAGCGCTGCGTCGTACCTACCCGTCTGTTTGCCGGTCGTCGAATCTAGACGAACCACCCAGCCGTACCGATAGTTGGTGGCCCAAACAATTGTTGTTTTTGAAACCGGGGTTCGTCCGAGTACGATCTGATGCGATGGGTTGTGCTGCGTGTTTGTCAGCGTTCCGCTATCGAAATCAGGATCCACAGTAAAAGTTTTGGTTTGTCCCGCCGCCGGGGACGCCGCCAAAAGCACCAACGGCAACGAAGCAAATAACGACCATGTGAAGCTACGGTTCATCGCAACCTTCCAACCCAAGGCAAGAGAGCGAATGGGATTCGCGCAAACCTTGGCGCCAGAAGACCGTCGTCAATGCTCGACGTCAAGCAGATCCTTTTGGTATGGTCGCCTCGAGACTCGAAAACGTATGCCCCTCGCCTATCGCTCCGCTTGTGTGCTCGCAACGCTCACCGTCACCTTGATGACGAGTTGCGGCAAAAAGAAGGAAACGCCTGCGGCCGCAACAACGGAGAAAATGACCGTGGTTGCGTCGGATGTCGCGCCTTGCCTCAATGGACTACGCCCGACGAAAGAGCCGATGGCCGTTTTGCGCAAAGGCGATCTCATCTACGTGCGCGGTGAGCCCAAAGGGCATCTCGTTTGGAAAGAAAAAGTCGATGGTGTCGTTACGACACGTGATAGCGACATGATTTTGTTCAGTCGTTGGCCGAGCACCGAAGAACTTTACGTCTTTACAAAAGATCTGGGCGAAACCATTGACGTGCCCAATGTCGCGACATTTTGCGACGCCATTCAAAAGTCCGGCGCCAAGTGGCAACGATACGAGTGCAAAAACGCTCTGCAACGGCATCGCACCGCTTCAGGCAAGTTCGTCGGGTACATCGTGTGCACCGAAGGCCAATGTCCGGTAGCACTCCATCACGAAGGACAAACCCAGGTCATCACCATCGATGGCCTGCTCGATCTGCGCTCGTACATCGTTGATGGTCAAACGATTTTCTTGGCGACCAAACGATTTTCCAAAAACGAAGGCACGTGGACCGGCGGCGCCATCGTTCCCATCGACTTTTCAGGCGCAACCCCCAAAACTCTCCCGGAAATTCCGCTCGATGAAGTCGATGCGCGTGATGCCGCAATCGTACGAACTCGAACGGTTCAAACAGAATTGCGTGGAAAAACCATGCGCGTCTTTGGAGACAAAGCCGAAACCGAACGAGCAAGCGGCGTTGTGAAATCAAAGGAAGCGTTTGACGAGACGCACCAACTGCTACCGGTGACGCTCTGAGCAGTCCGTCGAGCGACACGCGCAATCGTTCGCCCGGACCAACGACGGACTCCGCAATCGAACGTCTGTTTCAAGATTTGTCTCGACAATTGAATTGGTTTGTCCGCTTCGCTCTGCCAACAGCACTCATCTTCCTTCCCACGACGACCCCGGCACGTGCCGACGAAACAACGCCCCTCGAGGTTGTCATCCAAGGTTCCCAAGAAGGACCGCATCAAGCCGAAGATCGACCGAGTTCTCACGTCGATCGTCGGGAATTGGATGAACGTCTACCCCGATCCGCACCGGATGCACTTCGTTATGAACCGGGCGTTTTCGTGCAGCAAAGTGCGCACGGACAAGGTTCAGCCTTTTTGCGCGGACGCACGGGACAACAAACCGTCATGCTTTTTGACGGCATTCGGATGAATACAAGCCTCTATCGTCAAGGCCCCAATCAATATTTTTTCACCCTCGATGCCCACACCATTCACCATATCGATGTCATGCGCGGAGGCTCCTCCACGCGCCATGGCTCGGACGCACTTGGCGGCGTGCTCGATGCTCGTCCCGTCGAGCCCACGGTTGACCTTTCTGCCAAACTATTTTCTGCGCGTCCACGCGCTGTCGCTCGTTATGCGTCTGCGGACCAAGACTTCTCCCATCGTTTTCAAGTCGACGCGAGTGTCGGCAAGAGTCTACGATTTCTTGGCGGTTTTGGGCGCCGGGAAACCGGGCAACTCGAAAGCGGAGGTCCGGTACTGAATCCGCTCAATGGGCAATTGCCGCTCGTTCCTGTATTTGCCCCCGACGGGCGAACACAATTGGGTACGGGCTTTCGAGAATTCACCGGAGATGCTCGGTTTGTCTTGGCCTTGCCACGCGGAAGGCGCCTCGTTGCCGCGACGTATTTGTATCGTCAATACGATTCTCCGCGTACGGATCAATGCCCGCCTCCTTATGCACCCATTACGGATTGTTTGAAGTACGATGAGCAATTTCGTTCACTTGCGTATATCGCGGCCGAAGGACCTCTCGCCAAATGGGGACGATACGGACGACTCGTTTTTTCTTATCAACGGCAACACGAACGACGAACCTTCGACCGCCCCGGGTCTTTCGTGAAAAACATCGGACGCGACGCGGTCGATACCTTGGGTATTTCCGCCAAATACACCGGGCACCCCAAAGAAATCATTCCTTATCTCTCGGCACGAATCGACGGAGGAGCCGACGCCTACTTCGATTTCATTTCATCACGCGCTTGGACTTCGTTCACCGATGTGGACGTAACCGTCGCCTTGTCTCGAGGGCAATACATCGAAGGCTCTCGGTATGCTCAAGGTGGCGGGTTTGTCGAAGCAGAACTATCGTTTTTGGACCGAATTTTTCTACGTGCAGGTACGCGGGCCGGCGCCGTACGCGCGTATGCGCCCGCAGATCCGATTTCAGGAACGCGTCCGGTGGAATCGACGTGGCCTGTTTTCGTGGGACACGCGGGGCTCGAGTTTCGAGCAGCCAAACCGATTTCGATTCTCGTGAGCGTGGACCGATCGTTTCGCGCACCAAACATCGACGACTTGACGTCGCGTCAACAAGCAGGTCCTGGATTTCAATTCGAAAACCCGAACCTCGATCCGGAAAAAGCCCTGACCGTGGATGCCGGTGTTCGCTTGAATCGCGGTCGATTGAGCGGCGAGTTGTGGGGGTATTATGCCACCGTCGACGACGCCATCGTGCGATCGTTACGGGCCATTGCGGATTGTCCAACCGAAACTCCGCAATGCAAGGCCAGTTGGTCGAGGTACCAGCTCGTGAATGCGCAAGGAACGTCCATCATCACTGGATTCGAGGTTTCTGCGCGATTACGTTGGCCCGACGGATTCGACAGTCGCGCCCAGATTTCCTACGCGTACGGGTCGAGCCCCAATCCACAGGCACCGCCTGACGATCCAAGTTTACCTTACGAAACTCGCGTTCCGATTTCTCGCATTCCGCCACTCAATGGTTCCGTAGAAACGCGATGGTCGCATCGTTCAGGGTTTTACGCGGGCGCCGGATTACGTTGGGCAACATTGCAAAACCGCCTAGCTCCGACGGATCTCACGGACGCTCGCATTCCCCGTGGAGGCACGCCTGGATTCGCCGTTGTTGATCTCCGAGCTGGTTTTCGCATCCTGCGGCAACTCATCATCACTGGTGTTCTGGAAAATATCGGCGACGCAGCGTATCGTTATCATGGCTCGAGCATCAACGGTCCGGGCCGTGGCTTCATCATCAACGTCGAGGCTGGATTATGAAAGATTCGAAAAACTTGGCTTTTCCATGGGTTTTCTTGGGTTGCTTGGGCATCGCCGCGATAGCGTGCGAAGCTCCGGATCCAAATACGACAGGAAGTGGGGGCAGTGGCGGAAGTGGCGGAAGCGGCGGCAGCCCCGAAGTCCTTTGTGACGTCAATGCTGGCACGATGGATATGTCGGGACCGATGTGCAAAGCATTGCCCGACGATTACACGCCGCGGGAAAATGCATCCATGGGCGATACCTGGCAACCATGTATCAGCGACGGAAACAAATACGTACCGTTCGACATGAACATTTCGTCCATGGCTCGCGTGGCTGCATTGGAGAAGATTTCGGAACTGCTTGGGTTTGGCGGGTTGAAAACGCCCACGCCGCAAGACTTCATTGATGCGCGCGTTCAATACACGCTGACCGAGGGCATCGAATCGCGCGTCGTGCGCCGCGAAGACGACCATTACCCCGCAGCTCCCAAATTGTGTCGCGACATGACGCCGGCCGAGCAAGCACAATATCCCGATCGATGTGTCGGTCCGGTGAAAATCATGCCGATTCTCAATGCCGCATTCGAGGCCGGAATCAAGGGCGAAGAACCGGTGCTCAATTCCGCACGCATTGAAGCCGCATTGTTGTGGTTCTTTTACATTTCGACCTACAAAGAGGCCATCAGTGCGGCCGAAACGTTTGTCGATACCGATTCGTGCTGGGCGTATTACACGGGTGGCGAGCCGCGGGAAAATGCGATTGGGTTTGCCAAGTACGTCCATGAACGAAGCCAGGAAGCTCATGATCGCATTTGGGATGCATTGCTTGCCGTCCGTTGCTGGCGGGATCTCGATAATCCAACGGGCGTGGCCATGGACAAGCCTTTGCAAATGCGAGCCGTTGCGCAGCTCGATCGAGCCTTGCTTCGAGGCGTGGCCTTGATTGTGCGACAACGGGCGCTTGCTACGTCGTCATGCGAGCTCGTACAGCCGTCGGTAGAAATCCTGGGCCAAGTCTTATTGCGGGAAGCCGAAGTTCGCGATCCGGCGCAAGCTGCGGTGTTGGCACAAGAAGTTTCCAAAGCGCCCCCGAATGTCGCCGACGGAGCCAAAGTCGCGGCGGCCATTGACGCGTTGTTTCCCTGCCCATAAGAATTTCACGGCAAAATGCTTTGCAGTTCCCGAGCGTGCGCTATGCTCCGCGCACAATGACCACGCGGCATCGAACAGCGCACCCCAAAAAAATCTTCATCATCAAAACGGGCGAACCCGTGCCCAAAGTGCGCGAAAGGCGTGGTGAATTCAGCGATCTCATCGTCGAAACCATCGGGGAAGCTTGGAAACATGGCTTTGCGAGTTTCGATGCGCGTACGGACACGCCCCCAGATCCTCACGAAGCCGAAGCCTTCGTCATTACCGGATCAGCCGCGAACGTTCCAGATCGCGCCGAATGGATGCTGAAAACCGAGGCGTATTTGCGGGATGTCGTAAAGCTTGGCGTACCAACGTTTGGCATTTGTTTTGGACACCAAATATTGGCGCAAGCGCTCGGAGGTGAGGTCCGGAAAAACCCTCGGGGGCGTGAGATTGGTACGCGGCACATCAACAAAGTCGAGCACGACCCTATTTTTGAAGGCGTTCCGGACACTTTCAAAGCCAGCATCACGCATATCGATACGGTGGCGAAACTTCCGCCAGGCACGAAGGTTCTGGCGAAGAATGATTTCGATGATCACCACGCGCTCCGCTTTACGGAAACTTGTTATGGCGTCCAATTTCATCCGGAACTCGATGCGGACGTCTTGCGCGGTTATGTCGAGCATCGGTGGGATACCTTGGCATCCGAGGGCATCATTGTGGACGAGC
>JBGAOI010000457.1:0-6277 GCA_044221885.1 Polyangium sp. (in: bacteria) | reverse complement strand
TTCCGCTCCTACCACCACAATCGCGCCGAATCTTTGCGAATCCTTCTCCTTGAGAATCTGTGCCCGCGCATCAGAACTGAACCGCTTGAGGCGCTTGACATATTGTACCAAGACGAGTTGCTTGGTCGTGTCTGTAAATGTCCTGACGAGTTCCGAGATCACCCGAATATCCGCGGCTCGCACATCGCCATTCCATTCGACGAAGACCGCATCGATGGCATTGGTCCATGCGTGGTGTTCACCAAACACCCGTTCATGATGATGTGGCTCGTCTTCTACGTGCATCATCCATCAGAGGTACCCAATTCTTGATGGATTCCAAGAAAAATGAGCCGCCATATTTTTGGCGATCGACTCGTTTTGCGTGAAAGAAACGTCACTTGAGCGGCGGAGGTTCGTACACGCGTTTGACGTCGGCTCCTCCGACGAACGCATACGAACCGGCGTTGCCATACCCATACACCACGATGCCAAAGGGTTTTTCCCCCGTGAGTCGATGGGTTCCCGTCTTGAGCGAGCAGGTTCGCGATTCGTAGTTTTTCCCGTCCATCATCCCGGCCGGAGAAACCGAGCAAATGAACGTTCCTCCACCGTCCAGAAGCACTTCGGCGGCGGTTTCCGCCGTAATGACGACCCAATGTTGGGACCACTTGGGTGGCGTTGGAATCACGTATTCCGTACGAAATTGATCAATCGGTGGGAACACCGTGAGTGAGGGATCGCCGATGTAGGGCCCATCCACGTATTGGTTGCTGATCAAGATCTGACCCACCATCACGGGTTTGTCGGAGTTTACAATGAAGTTGTCTTGCGTGTACGTCGTCCGGAATTCTCCTGGAGCCAGCGTAAAGGAATTGTACGGTGCAGGCAATGTCGTCGTAATCGTTGCCGGTTCGGCGACGCCCATGAATCGAATGACATCCGGCTCGCGATACCCCGATGTCGAACGCACGGGGCTGCGCGTAATCACGTAACGCGATCCGACGGATTCGACCGGAAACATTTGATCTTCCAAATGGTCGAGACAACACGTGTCGCCTTCCATCCAGCCCGGATAGGTGGGAATATCCACCGCGGTTCCAGGTGCGCCCGTCAATTCAACGCCCGAGAATACGGCAATGGGTTTGTCAGACGTCACCACCGACGCGGTTAAATCCGTTGCCGATGGGTTGTTCATGATCTCCGCAAGCGTCGCGTCATCGGTCTCCAGATTGAGCACATCGAAAGGTCCCAGTGTCGCCACGATTTCCGTCCCCGCTGGGGTCGCCGCAATGGGCGCATTACCACGAATTTTCCACGTCGGCTTGACCTTGACTTGCGTATTCGGTTTTGTTCCGACGACCGTGATGTAGGATCGATCCACCGGGAAGGTACCAATTTGCACGGGATGTCCGGCGCTCCAATTGATGATGCGGTAGATTTGCCCGAGGCCCGTTGTCGGAATGAGCAACGACGCATCATTCGAATAAGCGTTTTCGAACACGTTGAATTGGTAGACGACAATCGGCGCCGACGACGTAATGCGATACGCATTGGACGACAAACACGTTCCCGGAGCCTTTGCATCGCCAGGTTTGGCACTACAATCCACTTCGCGCGTGGGAAGTGCGGGCGTAAATAGTTCTCCCGGTAAAACATCGTTTTCCCAAACGACTTGCGGCACGGGCGCTTGGCCATACGGAGCCGTATTCAATTCGATGACCACGTGAGCTTTCGATTGCCCCGCATTGGACAACGCCACACCCCAGGGAGCATTGGCGGGATTGTTGAGCAAATCGAATTGGTCCAAGTCGACCGCCCAGAATTCGCAACCCACGTTCGATGGCTGATCCGATGCGAGAATACACGCCGACGTACACTTGCCATTGGAACACGCCTGACCATTGAGCACATCACACACTTCGACGACTTGATCGTAATTCGACCCATCCGCCGAACACGCATGCACCTCGTTGCCCACACATTGCAATGCATCCGGTACACACTTGGCACACCCTTTGTCCGGGACACACGCGTCAGGACAAACCATGGCCGTACCTGGCGTGCCATCGCCGTTGCATGGAGTGAAGACCTTTTCCACGCACTTGCCGCATTGGCCGGAGGTTCCTCCGGACGCACTTGCCGCGGTATTGCGATCACCGGTCGCCGAGCAGGCCCAAGACAAAAGTGGAAGAGCAAGAAAGACGAAAGGGAGCAGTCTGCGCATGGATGTTTCGAGGTGACGACGGCGCCATGCCGGATACGTGACCTTCAATGAGAATGCCACGATTCGCGGGCGAGAGATCCGAACAATTGCGTACGTAAGCGTTTTGCTTGTGTTGGAACGTGGAATCGGGGAAGCTCGTTTGTCGCGGAGGCTTCCGATGATCAAGCGCCTCATGGATTCAGTCGTCGTTGGTTTTGGCCTGAGTGCCGGCAGGAAATTATTCGACGAGGCCGTCGAAGACGTGGGCAACGCATTTCGTGACCCTACGCCCGAAGAGAAGGCAAAAGCCGAGGCCGAAGCACGCAAACGAGCCGTCGAGCAAGAGAAACTTCGCGCAAAAGAGCTGCGTGAAGCGGAAGAAAAGCGCAAGCGTCAAGACGCCGAGATCGATGACGAACTCGCTGCGCTCAAACGCAAGGTTGGCAAGTGACGCCACGTGAAACCGCGTTTGGTTCGGGATAACGCGTTCTGGTCGTCGTCTTTCATCCCGTGATACGCTCGGTTCATTGTGGACATCATCGTTTTATCGATTCCAACATTCTTCTTGTTCATCGGTATCGAGGCGTTCGTCGGACGGCGCCGAAAGCAGCGTATTTTCCGGGCCGCCGATGTTTCTGCCGACCTGATGCTCGGTCTTGCGCAAACGGTATTCGGCGCATTGGCTGCGTGGTTCATCGTCGGAAACTACGCGCGATTGTTTACGCATCACCTATTCGAGATCACGACGAGCGACGTGTGGGCTTGGGTGGTTCTCTTCTTGGCCCAGGATTTTCTTTATTACTGGTTTCACCGTGTCTCGCACCGCATGAATTTCGCGTGGGCTGGTCACGCGCCTCATCACCAAAGCGAAGACTTCAACTTTGCCGTTGCTCTTCGCCAAGGGCCGTTTCAGCCGGCCGTTTCGAGTCTCTTTTATTTGCCGCTCGCGTTTGTCGGATTTCCCCCGGCGATGTTTGCAACGGTGGTTGGAATCAACACGGTATATCAATTCTTCCTGCATACCGAGCTTGTCCGGACAATCGGTCCGCTCGAATGGATCCTGAATACCCCCTCGCATCATCGTGTCCATCACGGTTGCAATGGCCGGTACCTCGACAAAAACCATGGTGCGATTTTGATCATTTGGGACCGCTTGTTTGGTTCGTTCGAGCCAGAGATCGAGCCGCCTGTGTATGGTACGGTAAAACCCGTTGCTTCCTTCAATCCGGTGACGTGTGCGCTCGCGCCATTTCGTGACTTGGTCAAGTTTGCGCAAACCCTGCCCACCGCTCTGGACAAACTCAAGGTCTGGTTCATGCCTCCCGAGTGGCGGCCCGAGGGCATGCCACCAGCGGAGCTGGATATCGACCCGGACAGACCCAAACATCATGTGCGTCCATCGCGCGGGACCATCGCCTATTTCATCGCGGCGTTCGTGGTGACCACCGGTGTGTCGCTTTTGTTTCTGCTCAAAGCAAATACACTTTCAGCTCAAACCAAGCTCGTGTTTGCCGTCTGGTTCGCCGTGACTTTGGGATTTCTTGGCGCCGTGATGGAAGGGCGCTCGTGGGTCAAAGGAGCCGAAGCGTTGCGCATGGCGACAACGCCGCTCGTTGCGTACTTGCTTTGGACGTGAAGGGTTTGGCTTCGTGGAATCAGCCGACGCGGATTCGGGCTTCGCCACGTTGGCGCCCGTTGGCAGATCGAATTTCGATTCGGTAGATGCCGTTGGCGGACACGACAAACTCGACGGGAGGCGGGCTTTGTGGCGCGCCTGTCGGCGGATCTCGGACGAGTGTGTCGAGGATGTTCGAGCCTGAAGGCGCGAAAATTCTCAGCGCGTACGGAGGCGTCGATTCACCAGGGATGAAGAGCAAGGCGAGGCGCGTGCCGGCGGTGATCTTTTCGAAATGCGGCACGGATCCACGACTCGAAGCCGTCGTTGGATGACAATAAATCTCGATGTCGCCTGAGCTCTCGATCGGTCCGGACATGGTTACGCGTTGGTGTGGAGGCCGGAAGTTTCGTGGCGACCTTACCAGGACTGCGCATGGGTCATCAAGCCCCGTCGACGCGCCCCGAGATCGCCTGTTAGTATCCCCGACGATTGCCACAAGGCTTCGAAATCCGCACGTCGTGCATCTCGTAAAAGATGTTCGTCGTGACGCACGAAGCGGGAGGCCCGCGGAGCGTCGCGGTTGCCATTCCTGACCTCGAGGAGAAGACGAACGAACATGGATCAGCGCTCGGTTCAGCGATCAGCAGCCCCGAAATCCGCAAGTTCGGACCCGATGATCGGCAAGGTCGTTGCCGGCCGTTACCGTCTCGAAACTCGGATCGGCGAAGGTGGCATGGGGGTTGTGTACCGCTCCCGTCACGTACTCATCGATCGCGTCGTTGCACTCAAGCTCATTCGCCCCGATCTGCGTGGCGAAACTCATCTTCGACAGTGGATGCTTCGTGAAGCTCGCGCAGCTAACCGTGTCGATCACGCCCACATCATCGACATTCACGACATCGGTGAAACGGAAGAAGGCGAGCTCTATCTCGTGATGGAGTACCTCGTCGGAACACCGCTCAGCGCCGAGCTTGCGCGCGGTCCGATGCCGATCGCTCGCGCTGTCGACATTCTCGAACAGATGTGTGCCGCTCTCGCGCGTGCTCACGACCTCGGTGTCGTTCATCGCGACTTGAAGAGCGACAACATCCTGCTCACGCAACGCGGTGGACGAAAAGACTTCGTCAAGATCCTCGACTTTGGTCTTGCTGCGATCGCCCGTGACCCGCGTCTTGCGCCAAAGGGAGCTGTGTTCGGAACACCCGAGTACATGGCGCCGGAACAAGCGCGTGGTGAAGAAGCGACGCCGCACGCAGATTTGTACGCGCTCGGAGTATTGTTTTACGAGATGCTCACGGGACAACTCCCGTTCCGGGCAAACGATCGTGAAACGCTGCTCGAGATGCAACGTACGGCGATTCCGCGAAGACCGCGTTCGATTCGTCCGGACGCACACCCGCAAGGTGAAACCATCTCGATGCGTTTGCTCGAGAAGGACATTCGCAAGCGTTACCGCGATGCACATCATCTCCAAGAAGAACTCAAGGCGCTCCAACGGAGTTTGCCCAGTACACCTTGGGAGATCGAATCGGGTGACGCCGTTGCCGCGCCACCGCCGCCTCCGCCGCCGCAATCAGCAGGTGTGACGGAATGGGCAAACCGTACGGCACTGTTTGCACGTATGGTCGCGCGTGCGTATCCGTCAGGGAATTCGCCGCCTGAAATCTCGACGGCTCTGGCGCAACTTTGGGATCTCGCGGCCAAGGCCAATCGTCTCGAAGGCGAAGTTGCAAGTCACACGCGCAAGCTCGAAGCGCTCGAACGACGTGGGCGTGCGTTGCGCGCAGAAATCGGCCGTAAGGTCGAGGAACTCGCGCACGAAGAATCGCGCGTGATGCGTGAAGCTGCGGTCGACGGAGACGATGCGGACAAGGTGCGGGCCGAACTGGCCCAAGCCGAACGTTTGGCCGCTGAAACCCGGGCGCAAGCCGATCTTGCCGCGCGACAAAACAGCTTCGATCGAACGATCTTCGAACGAGCTGGTGCCGCCGGCGCGACGGCGCAAGCCAAGCGCGAACAACTTGGTCGCTATGAGGCCAAGAAAAACGCACGCGAAACAACGGCGCGGGATCTGCGTCGCCAAATCGATGAACTGCGCAGCCAACTCACGCGTTACGCCGAAGCGCTCGAAGAAGATTTGGCGCAAGGTCGGGAAAAGGTCGCGCATCGAACGCGCGAAGGTTTGGCGTTCGAGAAGTCCTTCACGGAAGCGTCGAACTTGCTCTTGCAGCACGTGCGCAACAAGCCCGAGTGCCGCGATCTCGTTGCGGAACTTCTTGCTGTCAACACGAGCGGTCAGAACAACCCGCCGAGTGACAACACAGGCGACAAGCGCCCCACGTGATTCTTCTTCGACGCGCAGGTTGAACGTTTGGAGCTTCGATGCGTCGTTGGCGCTCGTTGCTCCAAACCCTGTTTGCCTCGCCCCAAAGTTCGTCGTTCCGAACCATCACGAAGATCTCGACATACGCATA
>JBGAOI010000456.1:0-6282 GCA_044221885.1 Polyangium sp. (in: bacteria) | reverse complement strand
ACGCACCCGACAAACCATCGTCCACCGTTGCTCCCGAACCAGAGGAGAAGTCGCCTTGACCCAGGCCGTTGCCATCGAGGAGATCAGTTCCGCCAAAGACCGACTCGACGCGCTTCGTCGCGAGATCAGTCAGGTTTACATCGGCCCCACACGAACCTTGGACCTCATGCTCACGGCGCTTCTGGCGCAAGGTCACGTGTTGCTCGAAGGCGTTCCCGGAGTCGCCAAAACGACGTTGGTCAAAGCGTACGCATCGGCGCTTGGAGCATCGGTGCGGCGAATCCAGTTCACGCCGGATTTGCTACCCGCAGATATTACGGGAACGTACGTTCTGTCGCCCAAAGACGGGACGTTTTCTCTGCGCCCAGGACCCATCTTCGCCAACGTTGTTTTGGCCGACGAAATCAATCGCGCACCAGCGAAAACCCAGTCCGCGCTGCTCGAAGCAATGCAAGAGCGGCAAGTCACCATCGAAGGAGATCGCTTTGAATTGCCCGCGCCGTTCATGGTGCTCGCGACACAAAATCCGATCGACCTCGAAGGGACCTACCCTCTTCCCGAAGCGCAGATCGATCGCTTCCTCGTGCGTGTGCCCATCGGATATCCCACCGCAAAAGACGAAGTCGCGATGCTCAGGACACACAACGCGGACACGCCGAAAGCCCGCGCGATCCTGTCGGTGGAACAACTGCTCAGCTTGCAAGCGATCGCGCGACGGATTCACGTCGATGACGATCTTTACGAATACGCAGTGGGGTTGACGTCGTTTACGCGATCCCATGGGAAGGTTCTTCTCGGCGCATCACCACGCGCCACGCTGGGCCTCATTCAAGCTGCCAAAAGTGCTGCCGTGATCGGCGGACGACCGTTTGTCACGCCAGACGACATTCGAGGTGTCGCCGCGTCGGTCATTGGGCATCGTTTGGTGCTCACGCCGGAAGCCGAAGGCGACACGCGTACACGCGACGCCATCGTGGAAGAAGCCATCTCGCGTGTTGCGTATCGACGCGCTGTACGTCCGGTTTGACCGATGCAGATCTTTCCCACCCGATCGGCTGCGCACGTAAGCATTGGGGCCCTGGCTGTTGCTGGGATCGGCCTCATTGCGCGTGAACCAGCGATCGTGGGTTGGGCCGGAGCCATGGTCGTGGCCATGGCGCTCGCACGTGCCGTCACGCTCGTTTCGATCTCGCGCATTCGTTCTGCGGGTTTCGAAATGCTTTGGACGGGACACAAACGCCTGATTCGTACGGGTCGCGGAAGCACGATCGAAGTCGAAGCGGAAGTACGCAACCGCGACACACTTGCGGCACGGTTTGTCCGACTACGTCCGATCGCGTCTTCGCAACTGGAGATCAAGATCATCCCCGAAGCGGGTGAAGTTCCAGCATCGGGTCGTTTGAAAGTGAAGGTTTCGGTGCACACGCCACGTGTCGGCCAACATGGCTTGCACGGTTTGGCGCTCGAAGTGCACGGAGCTCCGGGACTCTTCGAAGTACCTCTGACGTTCGCAAATCCTTTCGGCATCGAAGTGATTCCGCGGTCGTTCGCTGCATGGTTGCCTTCGCCAAAAGGTGGACGAAGCAAGCTCTTGGCGCACACGGGTCGCCCAGGTCGAGCCCGAGGCGATGGCAGCGATCTCCGCGAGCTACGTGAGCATCGTCCGGGGGATCCGTTTCGACGGATCGCGTGGAAAGCGAGTGCTCGACGGGGACAACTTTTGGTTCGCGAGTTCGAACGCGAAGAGCGTGACGTGGTGTGGGTCGTGCTCGATGCGTCGGTCGAGTTGTGGTCGGGTCCAGTAGGCCGAGCGCCGTTGGATCTGGCGATCGATGAGGCCGCTTCGATTTGCCAACGTTACTTGTCGCGCGGAGATCGCGTGGGTCTTGTCGTGTACGCAGCGTCGATGCGGGCGTTTCTCACGCCAGACCAAGGTCCCGTGCATGGGCACAAGATTGTCCAAGCGCTGGTTGGCGCGACGAATACCTACGACGCTGCACGAAGTGATCTCGACGAGGCGGACGTCGCCGTGCGCGTCCTCGAGCACATGCGTCCACTCGATGGGCGAGGTTTGTCCGACCTGCGTCGAGGAGATTTGGATCGTTTGGCGATGCGTGCAGATGCCGTGCGTTCGCGAGCTCCGTTTAATCCACCAACGCCTGAAGCTCGTTCCACACGTGAGCGAAGTTTGCGCCGGTACTTGGCTGCGTACGGGATCGAATCACCACCGCGAGCCGAACCGGATCGGCATCAATCGGGTCAGGTTCTTGCGGACGTACTTCAGCAGATTGGCAAGCACAAACCCAAGTCGAGCATCGTGCACGTGATCGCTCCGGCGCCGGGCGAGGTTGCACATGAAAAACCCATGAGCGAGGCTTTGCGTCGGCTTGCCCGTCACGGCGTCACGCTGCATTGGTCCGTGACGCAGTTCGAACCGAGCCTCTTGCCCCCATGGGATCCGCCGCGACGAACCGATGGTTCGGCGTTGTTGACGAACGACGCGGACATCGAGAACTGGTCCGAAGATGCTGGGGATGCGGCGCGAGCGGTTCTTGTGCGGACACGTGTCGCAGCGGTGCGCACGGAAGCCACGTTGCGCAGCATGGGCGTACGCGTTACGCGCCTGCGTGCGGCGCCCCTTCGTCGACCAGATTTTCCTGACGAACCTGCGGCGAAATGATCTTTCCCCCTTTCGTTTGACCTCCGATTGTTTCACCTCCAACGAGTCGAGTTCATGTCGATAGCCGAGCGGTTACGCGAACGAGGGCTGAGTCCGAAGAAGCGATTCGGTCAGAACTTTCTCGTCGACGTCCATGCGCAGAAGATGATCGCGGAAGCAGCAACCACACCAACGGGCGGCACGGTGTTGGAAATTGGTCCGGGCATGGGTGCGCTCACGCGACCGCTGCTCGAACGTGCAGGGCATGTTGTGGTGATCGAACGGGATCGCGACTTGGTGCCCCTCTTGTCGGCGGACTTTGCGGAGCAGATCGCGGCAGGTCGTTTGCAGATCGTGGAAGGTGATGCGATGGCGCAAGACTGGGCGGCGCTGTTGCAGGGTCATCCCAAGCCGCATGTGATCGCGGGCAACTTGCCGTACTTGCTGACAGGTCCGCTGCTCGAACGGGCAACGACGTTGGTGGAGCACGTGGATCGTGTGGTGTTCATGGTGCAGCTCGAAGTTGCCGAGCGGCTCATGGCTAAGCCGTCAACGAAGGAATACGGAGCGTTGACGGTGTTTGTCCAAGCCGCCTTCGATGTTCGTCGTGTACTCACGGTGCGGGCGGGCGCGTTTTATCCACGGCCGGATGTGGACTGCGGACGAGACGGATGCGTTTCGGGATGCAGTGCGGGCGGCGTTTGGTATGCGTCGAAAAACGCTGCGAAATGCGTGGAAGTCGATTTACGGTTGGTCGAAAGAACAGCTCGAGATGCATGCTCGAGCCGCGGGAATTTCGCTGGATGCTCGCGGAGAAACGCTGAGCGTCGAGGAATTCGCGCGCTTTGCGGCGCAGCGAAATGTGAAGTGAGCCAGTGTTTGCGGCGAAGGGCGCCGCAGGCGACTCGAAGTCCCCAATGGTCAACAGCGCGTTGATTCGTGCTGTTTTGGTCAATCTTTCGAGGACAAACGGAAAACGGGGCGGGATTTTCAAACCAAGACTTGAACCTTGGAGCGACTCGCACTAAGCAGTTCGCCGCATGCTCGAGGGCAGTTGCATATTGCCCCCTCGACAAGCCTTTGTGGTTGTGGTAGTGGCCGCGCGCGTTCGTTCGTGACGTCCGCTCATAGGAGTCCCGCCCCATGGTGGTTGGAAAAATTTCGCAGGTTATCGGCCCCGTCGTCGACGTTGAATTTCCCGCGGGCCAGCTTCCTCAAATCTTGAATGCGCTCAAAGTGACCAACCCGAGCATTTCCTCGGTGGCGGACAACTTGACCCTCGAGGTGGCGCAACATCTTGGTGAGTCCAGCGTCCGCGCAGTCGCGATGGACACCACCGATGGTCTCGTTCGCGGCATGGAAGTTCGCGATACGGGCAAGGCGATCATGATGCCGGTGGGTCCCGAGTGCCTCGGCCGCATTTTGAACGTCGTTGGAGCGCCGGTGGACGAAGCCGGTCCAGTCAACGCCAAGAAGTTTCTCCCGATTCACCGCGATCCGCCGCGATTCGTGGATCAATCGACGAAGGTCGAAATTTTCGAGACGGGCATCAAGGTCATCGACTTGCTCGCTCCATACCGCAAAGGCGGCAAAATCGGTCTGTTCGGCGGCGCAGGCGTCGGCAAGACGGTTTTGATCATGGAACTCATCAACAACGTCGCGAAAGCGCACGGTGGTGTGTCCGTGTTCGCGGGCGTCGGTGAGCGAACGCGCGAAGGCAACGACCTTCTCGTCGAAATGACGGAGTCGAAACTCGAATCCGGAGCTGCGGTTATCTCGAAGGCCGCGTTGATCTACGGTCAGATGAACGAGCCCCCTGGCGCGCGTGCCCGTGTTGCTCTTTCGGCCCTGACAGTCGCTGAGTACTTCCGCGATGAAGAAGGCCAAGACGTGCTCCTCTTCGTCGACAACATCTTCCGATTTACCCAGGCCGGTTCGGAAGTGTCCGCTCTTCTCGGTCGTATCCCGAGCGCCGTCGGTTATCAGCCGACGCTCGCGACGGAGATGGGTGCTCTTCAAGAGCGCATCACGTCGACGACCAAAGGTTCGGTCACCAGCGTGCAAGCGATTTACGTGCCCGCTGACGACTTGACCGACCCTGCTCCCGCAACGGCGTTCGCCCACTTGGATGCAACGACGGTTCTTTCGCGCGCGATCTCGGAGCTCGGGATTTACCCGGCCGTGGATCCGCTCGACTCGACGTCGACGATGCTCGACCCGCAGATCGTAGGCCAGAAGCACTACGACGTGGCACGTCGCGTGCAGCAGACGCTTCAGCGTTACAAGGACTTGCAAGACATCATCGCGATTCTCGGTATGGACGAGCTCAGCGAAGACGACAAACTGGTCGTGCAACGCGCACGCAAGATGCAGAAGTTCTTGTCGCAACCGTTCTTCGTTGCTGCTCAGTTCACGGGCCTCGCAGGCAAACTCGTGAGCCTCAAGGATACCATCTCGGGCTTTGAAGAGATTCTGTCGGGCAAACTCGATCACGTTTCCGAGCAGGACTTCTACATGGCGGGTGGTATCGACGAAGTGAAAGCGCGTTCTTCGGCGACGAAGAGCTGAGTTTGGGTCGTAGGAGTACCTGATCGATGTCCGACTCGATTTTGCTGGAGATCGTTACCCCCACCGGCATTGCTTTACGCAAGAACGTCGCTGACGTGACTGCACCGAGCGTTGCGGGCGAGTTCGGTGTCATGCCGGGACACGTTCCGCTGCTTGCCGCACTCCGGACGGGCATCGTGAGTTACCACGAGGCCGGGAAGGAACATCGTCACGCGGTTGCGCACGGGTTTGTCGAGGTTATTGGCGACAAGGCGCTGCTGTTGACGGAGCGATTCATCAACAAGGACGACGTGGACGTGATCAAGGTCCGCGCTCGTTTGAAGGATGTGGATGCCGAGCTGGATCGCTGGCAAGGCGACATGACGGATCCCAAGCGCAAGTTGCTCATCGAGGAAGAGCAGTGGCTCGCCACGCAGCTCGACTTGATTGGTGACCCGCCGCTCGCAATCGTTCGTGAAGACACGCGTTTCTTGGCGGCCAAGGCGGAAGCTCCGCCAGTGGAAGAGATGGAAGAAGGGCAGAAGCCCAGCGCAACGTTGACGCATCAGGACTGAGCGGGACTGAGCGCACGAAGTTTGCGGATTCAAGCGCCATCGTGAGGCATCTCGCGGTGGCGTTTGGCATTTTGTGACTTGCCTCGTGAAGCCGCTGTGTCCTTTGCGCGGTCCGAGCATTCCACCGGGACGCCTCGGGTTAAAGAGACCGTCCCACAAATCCGTTTGCCCCGTCCTTCACGTAACCCCGCCCACGGTTAAAACCGTGGGCTATTCAATAAAAAGTCCTTCACTGCCGTTCCGAACTGGCGTTGTTTTTCGTTGAGAGAAATGGCTTCATAAGCGAATTCGTCACGAATTCACGATAACGAGGCCATTTCCAAAAGGTGAATCCGAGCGCGGTAGCGCGAGGATTTTTTATGGAGTAGCCCCAGGTTTTAACCTGGGGCGTGTGTCGAGACGAACGAGGGTTGCGAGTTCTGGGACGGACTCTAGATCGCGCCCCTACACGTGCATAATTCAACGGGCTGCCAAACGACTGCCCAAACGTCGCTACACGCC
>JBGAOI010000455.1:0-6288 GCA_044221885.1 Polyangium sp. (in: bacteria) | reverse complement strand
CCAACATTGCCGAAAACGCCCGTGGTGTCGCCATCACCGCAACCAGCGATGAAAAGGCCACCGACCACCGTACATGCAACCCAGATGTGATAAGAGAAGTGTTTCATTCGTTCAGGATAGGCGCAGAATTCAACGCATGTCTACACGCATTCGCATCGAAAACAAAACAACGCCTTGCGCAAAGAGTGGGGAGGAAAAAGAGTTGGACCGGTAAAGCGTCAACGGCTGGACTATTTCCAGCGGCGTATCATTCGACCATATCTGCGACACGCGATGGCACATTGCCACCAAAATCCGGAAGGACGGTGGCTCGATCCATTGGAATCACCGCCGGTCGGAGAGCCGGAATGATTTCATCCACGTGGACGAATTCTTTATTGTAATGTTTTTCGAGCCACACCTCGCACGAGCGCGAAAATTCGTCGTGGTATTGGAACTTCACTGAATAATCGACACACGTTTTGAAAGCCGTTTTCGCCACTTGCCGTTGCGGTTCACTGGCTTCGTCGAGTGCCGCATAATAAGCTCGGCGCAAGTCTTCGAAATCCACCGTCTTCGATCCAGGTATCTTACCGCCCGTCTTCCATTCGGCAGGAATAGGTGCTGCGCGAAACTCCGACACGAACGTGGCCCACATTTTCCCGACCCGCGATGCCGAAGCAATGACCCATTGCGGCGGAGGAGCTGGCCGAAGATCGAGGATCTTGCGATATTCCTTTTCTGCGGCTTCAATGGCCGGCCTCTTCTCCTTGATCCAGTTCACGAGCTTCGTATTGATGTGTTTCATGAGGGCTTTCTGATTGGGAGAGCCCTTGTATCCGGGATATTTAATGGCATCGGCTTCTTTGCGCTTTTGTTCGGCAAAGAAAAACAAGGCTTCACCCACCACATCGATTATTTTGCCAAGATTCCGTGGATTTGTGTTCGCTTCCGCCAATGCCCGCTTTTGCATTTCAGCATCGCCCCAGAACGCACGCACCAACGTATATTGCTTTTCTGCGCCTTTTTGATCGTTCAGTTTGGCGAAAACGCGCCCAAGGTACGCGTGACTCAGAAACTTCTCCCGCACGTCACCATAACGATCCACGCGGTCCATGATGCTTTCCAGGATCGCTTTTGCTTCTTTGAATTCGCCTCGCTCCAGACGTATCGCCGCGGTGCCTTGCCAAACTTTCAGCGCTTCCGCAGGCTTCTTCGCGCCAAACAATTTATCATACAATTCAGCGTTTTTGACCGCTTTGTCCGTCTCGCCCAGCGCCATTCGAAAGAGCACGGCATCCATGAGCGCATCGGGAGCTTCAGCGGCGGTGGGCGAAGCGGCAACGGCAGTTTCGGCAAACTCTGCCGATTTAGCATATTCGGTCAACAATTTGTAATCTTCGGCCAATTGAAAAAGCGTCTTTTTGCCGATGTCTGTCGCGTCCAGATGATACTTGGGATCGACGAGCATCGTTCGGACAGCAATCGCTTTATTTAGCTCCCCCGCAGATTGAAAAGCTCGGGCCGCGTTGTACAACGAATCACCATAACGCGGACAATCTGCGGCCATTGCGAGGCATGCTGGAGCACCTTGCGTATTCCACGCGTCGAGCAAAGCTTGGGCCCTGGCTGCTTCATCATCGATCGAAGCGCCGGCCGCCGGTGAAGTCAATCCGCACAAGGCCGCGATCGTGAAAAACAGAGTAGGTGACCTGCGTCGAACGACGGTCGCGAGGTTGTTCATGAGGCACTCAGTCGACGAAATGATCGAAAAGTTCCCGTGAACCGTAGGTTACACCAACAACCCGCGTGCGCACAACGGCAACGATCGCGGATTGCACTTGATGCCCAGGAGCCGCTGCCGGAACGGACAGCGGCAAGCGCGATGAACGGCTTGATGCTCAATTCATTACATGTTTGGCCGGGAAATCGCCATTGACGCGGGAGTAGAACCGCGGCTCGAGGTCACCCATTTCTCGTCGGCCAAGGGCAAGGCATTCAGCTCGGCCCGCAAAAAGCGCCATGTCGGCAATTGCCGGTCCATCAAGGCGACAAATCGTTCGTCATGGTGAGGCGCCAAAAAATGCACCAGTTCATGCACGACAACGTACTCGATACACGCGATCGGCTTCTTCACCAGCTCCAAATTCAGCCAAACACGACGCGCGTCGACATGACTCGTTCCCCATTTCGTTTTCATCCGCCGAATTCCCCAGTCGGTCAACTCGACGCCAAGCTGCTTCGACCATGTCTCCAACATGGGCCCCACAACGTTACGAAGCTCCGTTCGATACCACGTTTCGAGGACGCGTTTGCGTTGCTCGCGGTCGCTGCCCGCGCGTACGTGGAGCTCCATGTACTTCTTGTTGGGTAAAACGATTTTGCCCGGACCGTTGCTTTCAATGACGCGCAACAAGTAACGTCGCCCTAGGAAATGATGGCTCTCGCCGCTGATGTATTCGCGCTCGGATTGTCGCGATTGGCGATCAAATGTCGCTCGTTGTTGCTTGATCCAGGCCAAGTTTCGCGCCACAGCCACGCGAACCGCCGCATTTGTCACTGCGCAAGGCACCGCCACACGCACGCGGCCGTCCGGCGGATACACGCCCAAATGCAAGTGCTTGATGTCCTTGCGCACAACATGCACTTCGACGCCACTCACCAGAAATATGGCGGCTTCAGTATTCATGCTGCGCTTGAACCAATTGGAACACTTGCGCCAAGCGTTCTTCGTCTTCGCCGAGGATCCCCTTCAGCGCCAAGCGGACAACACGCATCTTCACGGGATGTTTTTTCCAATCATCTTGCGCGACCGCGCGCACGGTTTCGTGCACCTTCATCGCCAACATTTCATCTTGCCCCAAATTGTCGTACAATGCCCGCAATGCTTTCGTGTGCATTGATTTCGGATACGCCGTGCCGCTGGGCCCGACGTACACTTTGCGCGCCAAGTCTTCAATACGCGCCAAGTATTCTTCATAGGCCACGGCATCCAGTCGCCGTTGTTCGATGAGGCTTTCGAGCAATTGCGACATCTTTTCGTAATACTTCGGGTTGATTGGCGATTGCTCCAGAATCACCTTGCGCACATTGTTCTCCACGGTTTCCGCAGCCGCCTTTCTGCTCATCGTTTTAGGCAAAGCTTTGGCCGCCGCGGCAAAGCCATGGGACGCAACCAATTGAACGACCGAAAAATCCTCGAACGCCGAAACTTTCTTGCTGTCTTCAGCCCGAATGTACGTATCGATCAAATGCCGCATCGCCGGCTCATGCGCTTTCAAGTCAATCGCGTCCCCGCTATGCACCTTCACGTCGCCGCGGACTTGTTCGTACCATGTCACTTCGCCGCGGATACGTTCCGCTTGCGCTGCGGAATAACCGGCTTCTTCCATCTCGTTCGCAATGTCCGCATACGCGCGTACGAGCGAAGCCGTCAATTTGTACAGAGCCAAGCGTTGTGGCTCGGTCGCCTTGAGTTGCCCCGCATCGCCGCGATCCTGAGCCGAAAAGTAGCGAAAAAATGCTTCCTGATCTTTCGGGGGCTCCACCGGCTCACACAACGCTCGAATGGACTCCAATGCTTTCTCCAGGCGTTGTTTGGCCTTGTCCAAGCGGTTTTCCAAAAGCCCCGCAACGTCTTCCTTTTCATACCCATCGAGCGCCCCGACGGTGTAATCCTTGACGGCGCCTTCCAAACTCTTGAACAAATCTTTGTAATCGATGATGTACCCGTATTCTTTGTCTTCGCCATCCAATCGATTCACTCGACAAATGGCCTGGAACAAGCCGTGATCCCGCATCGCCTTGTCGATGTATAAACACGTCGCTGACGGCGCATCGAATCCTGTGAGCAGTTTGTCCACCACAATGAGCAACTTCATTTGCCCCGGTTCTTTCTTGAACCGTTCTTTGGCTGTTTTCTCGTATTCTTCCACGCGGTGCATCGCTTTTTCCGCCGGCTGATCGAAAAATTCCGCCAGCATTTTGCGATAAATCGCGTACTTTTCCAGCGCCTCCGTCTCGCCTTCGCCCGTCTCTTCGCCCTTGATGTCTGCATGTTTCGGCGTGTACGATGTCACGATGCCGCATTTACCCGCCAGCGGGCCTTTGGAGAACAATTCGTAATACTTACACGCCTCGTACACGCTCCCTGCCACGAGCAACGCGTTGCCTCGGCCATTCTCCAATCGTTCGAACTTTTCCATATCGAGCAGGATGTCCGCGTGAATTACGCCCAGCCGCGACGCGCTCGACAACACCTTTTGCATCGTGCCCCAGCGCTTCTTGAGTTGCGCTTTGGCAATCGGCGTCAATGCTTTCGTTTTTGACTCGAACCATTGGTCCACCTTTTCAGGCGACTTTAGAATTTGCTCGATGTTACGCGCTTCATATCGCAAATCGAGGACCACTTGGTCTTTCACCGCTTCGTCGAATTTGTATTGGTGAATGAACCCGCCAAACACTTCGACGCTTTTCTTCTTGTCCGTCTTGAGCAACGGTGTGCCGGTGAAACCCACGAACACGGCTTCGGGCAGAAGCGCCTTCATTGCGCCGTGTAAATCTCCCGATTGGGTCCGGTGGCATTCGTCGACAAACACAAAAAGGTTGCCCTTGGCTTTGAATCCATAAGGCAACGCGCGTTTCACCGCGGCGATGTATTCCTTGACAGTCGAATGCCCCGATTCTTCGTCGTTCTCGTCGTCGGTGGTTTTGGGGCCGAACTTATGAATGAGCGAGCACATCAGCCATTTCTCGTGGCTGTTCAAGTGCGTGACGAGGTCTTCGCCCGATCGGGTGCGATAAATGTCGTTTTCGTTCACTCCGCGAAAAACGCTTTCGATTTGATCGTCCAGTTCGGTGCGATCGGTGATGATGAGAATGCGGCTGTCTTGGATATGCTCACGAATCCACCGCGCAAGCCAAACCATGATCAAGCTTTTGCCCGAGCCTTGGGTATTCCAAATGATGCCGCCTTGACGTTCGCGCATGCGCACCTGGGCAGCTTTGACGGCGAAGTATTGATTGTGTCGACAAATCTTTTTGGTGCCGCCGTCGAAAACGATGAAGTCGTGAATCAATTCCAGAAATCGCGTCTTGTTGCACAAGAGACGCAGATCTCTATCAAGTGAATTGGCGCCCGGGCCGTCTTCTTTCCAGCTCAGGTAATCTTTTTGTCTTCCTTCGATGGTCCAATATCGCAGCCCTTGCGAATCGTTACCGGCCATGACGATTTGCATCGTCGAGAAAAACGGCTGGATAAAATCTTCTTTTTGGTTGTCCAGGTTTTGCCGAATGCCTTCTTCCACATGCACCGAGCCACGCTTGAGTTCGATAACGCCGAGGGCGATACCATTGACGTACAGGACCAAATCGGGACGTTTTTCGTGCCCTTTCACGTCGGACGCCGCTTTGACGGTGACTTCTTCGGCAATAGAGAATTGATTCCGTTCGGGGACATTCCAATCGATGAGCCACACCGTTTGGGTCGGTGCGCCGACATCAGATTTGACTTTCACGCCATACCGCAAGGCTTCATAAACGGCGTGATTGCGAAAATACAGCCGCAGGCTGGTATCGGCGGCGAGTTTGACGAAGTCGGCGATGGCGCGGCGGATAAGATCTTGATCGTATTCTTGATAAGCAAACAAAAAATGTTCGAGGCGTCCTTCATCGACGTTGGAATTGTTTTCGTTTTCGGAAAGGTCGCCGATGTATTCGTATTTCAACGCATCGATGAAGAGTTTGATGATGCGGTCTTGCGTTTTCCGTTCGACTTGACCGATATCGAGGTTCATGCGCGTCCTTCCGGTAAGCAATTCTTGCATCATGGCTTGTTGCCATGCGCGAAAGGTTCGGCGCACGGTAACGCGAAGTGAATGGGGGTGTCAAGAAGGCATATGGGAGCGCAAGTCTGCAAGTTGCGGCTGTTTTGAAGACTTGGCCGGAAAAATCCCGCAACACGCCGACGTTCACAAAACCCGCGCGACAAAGTCCCCCAACCTGCCTCCGGCGCGTCGTTCCGTAGGTCACTCGGGCTCGTGATGTGCCATCGGACAAGTTGTACACCCATGGATTTGCCAAACGAGTGAGGTGTCGCCACAGCGGCCCAAGGCAGATCTGCAAAATGAGCGATGGATGGCTTTCAAGACCGATGGCAGGTCAGCCCAAAACGTGCGGTCCGAAAAATCGGTCCATGGCACCTTGGATGCCCGATCTGGGGTGGGCCGATCGTCCCATCGCGGCTCAGTGGCCCGATCTGATGTCGGACAACTTGTCCGATGATGGATTTTGCGAAAAGTTGGGTGGTCT
>JBGAOI010000454.1:0-6296 GCA_044221885.1 Polyangium sp. (in: bacteria) | reverse complement strand
CATTCGGGAAAACGCTTGATATGGCGATCAGAATCGCGGATGAAATCCTCGCAAAGTTTTTCCAAAAATCCCGGTTCGCCAAGTTCCGCCAATGCCCGGAGTTGATCCAATGGAGCCGGATCGAAAACCAACAACGTTGGTTCGGGGCGCGAAGGGGGAAGGGATGCTCGTCGGACCGAATTCGGCGAAACATCCCGTGTCCGGGCTCGAACGAGCGCATCGCGTAGATCGGCCAAACGAATGGGTTTGGCGACGAAATCGTCCATACCAGCGTCCAAACACACGGCGCGATCTTCGGCAAATGCGCTTGCCGTCATGGCCACGATGTACGGCTTGGAACCCAAAAGTGTCCGAATACGACGTGTCGCTTCCAGCCCGTCGATTTCGGGCATGTGTCGATCCATCAAAATCACATCGTAGGGCGTTTCTTGTGCGGCTTCGAGGGCAAGTTGTCCATTGTCCGCGATATCGGCCGCATAACCGAGTTGCTCCAGCATGGCCACGGCAACGGATTGATTGGTCGTATTGTCTTCCGCAATGAGAATACGCAGTTCCGTTGCGGATCCATTCGGCGCTGGAGGAGTGGATTTTCTGGCTTTCGGACCTTCAGATGTTCGCGTTGGAATGACGACCTCGAACGTGGAGCCTTTTCCCAAGGTGCTCGAGGCTGTCAGCGTTCCACCCATGTGTTGTGCAAGCCGACGCGATATCGACAAACCCAATCCCGTGCCGCCTTGATTACCCAACCGTTGGGGCGTCGCCTGCTCGAATGCCGAAAAAATCCGTTCTATGTTTTCCTCGGCAATACCCATCCCCGTGTCGGTGACTCGAAACACCAGCGTGAGTTTGTCTTTCTCGACGTTGCGCGGACAAACCTCGAGCGTCACGGTCCCGCGCTCTGTGAACTTGACTGCATTCGACAGCAAATTGACCAGGATTTGTCGCAAACGAGTTCCGTCGACAACCACATGCCGCGGAAGGTCGGGCGGCAGTGTCGTTTTGAGCGTGAGGTTTTTTTCTTCGGCCCGATGCTGTACGGCGGCGACAGCGTTACACGTCAATTCGTGAAGATCGATGGACGTCGGGTCGAGGGTCAGGCGTCCTGCGTCGAGTTTGGCATGCTCGAGGATGTCATTGAGCAACACGAGCAAACCGTCGGCATTTCGATGAATCGTTTGCACTTGTTCGTGCTGCATTGGCGGAAGATGCGAATGCAAAAGAACCTCGGACAAACCAAGCACGGCATTCATGGGTGTGCGAAATTCGTGGCTCATCGTGGCCAAAAAATCCGATTTGGCACGCGCTAGTTCTTCGGCACGTTCTTTCTCCGCAAGGAGCTGCGCTTGCGTGCGCTCCGCGGCGAGTTGCGCGCGGAAACGATCGCGTCGAAGACGCGCCATACGTATCGATATCGGTAATCCAATGAGATGTGTGATCGCGTGGGCCAGTCCGAAAGCATGTGTGGCGATGAGCGGGAGTTCCTCAAAATGCCCCGAACGTGCGGTTACCAAAGAAATGGTGAATGCTGCAAGCCCGCGCATCATCACGGGACCGGGCATGACAAACCAAAGCAAGGTGATGAGCAATAGATTGATGGGTAAGTAGGCGACGATGTTGGGAGGTCGGACGTAAAAAACATGCGCTGTGGACGCGACGAGTGTCACCAACATCACGGCAAGCGCCCGATCGAACGCTCGACTCGTCGTAGCGCGTCCCAACGCCACCGAAGCCAACGTCAGAGGCACACCAGCCAGGATTCGATTGACGAACACCTGCATCACGCGAGAATCGTGGCCAAGTGATTCCAGATCCCCACGCACGTACACCAAGCTGGCCAGACCAAGGACGCCAATGATGACGATCACTTGCACCATGTCGGTACGCAAATAGTGCTTGCGGTAGGCTTCTTCGTCTTCGGCGGGGACCAGTTTCGGCTCGAGCATCGTATCTTGTTGGTATTGTTGAGACTATGCGCGTGTCGGGCGCGAAGTCCAGGACCGCCGCCCGCAAGATCGTGCCTTTCACGCAGTGTTAACTTGATGCATGATCGGGGATTGCTGGGTTGTCCGACAAACTTGGTCTTCCAGCAACGAGGTGCCTTGCCCGAAGGTTCGCGGCAAACTAGGCTGCGCGCGTGATGTCGCTTGTTCGAACCCTTCGCTGCACTCACGTTGCGGCAAATCACTACGTCGGAGCACTTGTTGCGGGCTTGGCCGCAAGCTTCGTAGGCCTCGCGGGTTGCTTCTCCGCCGCCGACGGGTTGTCTCCGCCGGACAAACAGTTCTACTACCCGACGGCGTTGGCGGTTTCACCCGGACGAACGACGCTTTACGTCATCAACTCCGACTTCGACTTGCAGTACAGCGGTGGAACCGTGCAAGCGTTGGACCTTGTTGCGCTTCGCCAAACCACGTCGACACTACGCAACACGCTCAACGACAACCTCGCTGCGGAAGAGCCGAAAGGCATGGACGTCGTTTGCAAAGCACAAACACCGGTCCTGTCGAGGAACGACAACACGGCACTTTATCCCGGACCCTGTACGCCCGTGGATGTGGTTCCGTTCGTCAAGAACAGTGTGGAAATTGGCGCGTTTGCATCGTCCGCAACGCTCGCCGTTCAAGCTGATCCTTGTGATGAAAAGAAGGGGGGTCGCGCTGCGCGCCTCTTCGTTCCCGTCCGCGGTGACCCGTCTGTCACGTACATCGACGTGACCGATGATCGCGACATCGTCTGCAATTCCACGGCACTTCCGCCTGCGTCTCCGTGCGGTACGGATCCCGCGAAGGCCCTGAGTTGTTTGTCGTGTGGTGCCGAGACAAACAGTGGTCGCTGCGCGTCGACGCATCTCATCGGCGTCGATCCTTCGCAAAGCGTACGCGAACTTTCGCTGGACGTCGATCCTTATGGCATCGATGGAGATGAACGTGGCGAAGCGTTTGTCGTGGTGCATCAAACGCAACAAACCGCCAGCCTCATCGTCAACGACTTCAATGAAGACGTCTCATTAAAAACGGGTCCCAGGCTGCAATACGCCACGGCGAGTTTGTCACCTGGACCAACGGATACGGCGGCCTTGCCGATTCCGAAATTGATTCGCGAGAACAATCGTTTGTACGACGTCAATAACGTCGAACGAATCGACTACTCGCCAGCGTTTGTCGTGTCGTACCGATCGACGTCCGAGTTCACGCTCATTCGTTACGAGGATGATTTGGGTGCGCCGACCCCACGACCCTTTTTGACGCGTAGTTTGAGCACCGGCATAACCACGACCGCCAGTGCGCAAGACTCACGCGGTGTCGTCGTCGATGGCAGCGAACGGCAAGCATGTGAAGACGCGTGTGGAGCGACTGAACGTGAAGCATGTTTACGCTCGTGCGCCGAAACGCATCCCCTTGGCGTGTACATGGCCAATCGAGCTCCAGCGGCGCTCGTGATCGGTCGCGTCGATACGGTGTTCGCCGAAGCATCCGATGGAAACGGCGGCGTCAAAGTCACGGGCGCCTACGAAATTCCATCGTTCCACGATTCCGTGCCACTCGCTTTTGGCGCGTCGCGGGTCGAGTTTGGCCACGTGGTCGACGAACAGGGGCGTTTGGCAAGACGCATCTTTGCCGTGACGTTCGATTCCCGATTCGTATTTTCGTACGATCCCGACCAACGGCGCGTCGATGCTATCATTCGCACCGGTCGAGGCCCCCATGCAGTGGTTTTCGATAGCGGACAAGAGCCTGGTCCGGACGGCCAAATGCGTGCGTATTCGACCATGTACGTCGCGCATTTCACGGATTCGTACGTGGGCGTCGTTGATTTGGACATGAGAAATCGGGCCACGTTTGGATCCATGTACATGACATTGGGCAAGCCAGTACCGCCGAAGGGGTCGCAATGAGTTTGTCAAGACGCTCGATTCGGGGAGTTTTGGGGAAAATCGTTTGGGTATCTCTCGGGGCGCCCTTGGCGTTACTCGCGACGGATGGTTGCTCGCAGCAACAACAAGCTGCTTCGTTGCGTTCGCTCGAACATTCCGGCCAAGTGACCTTCGTTTGTCTCGACGCACCAGGCTCGTCCGTTTCGCCGGGACGTTCCCAAAATGATTGCTCGGGGGTGCGTTACGAATCGACGGACGATTATGGTCTCGTCGATGGAGAGACAACGAAACCGCATTTGTACGCGCTCGTGACGCAAACGACACGCGGCGAAGTGGCCGTGATCGACATGAGCACCAAAACCGAATCGGTGCTCGACGCAAACCCACGTGTTCCCGGTGCGAACTTTTTGCCGATCGGCGCCCAGCCCGTCGACATTGCCAGCACATCGGACGGAGATGCTGCGTTTGTCGCTGTCGCCGAAGCGGGTCGACACGGGATTTTTGCTTTGCCGTCCAAAGATATTCGCGGTTGTTCGACATGTGCCCCGAAAAACCTTTCGGATTGGCATGCCTGTGCGCTTCCCGCAGCGCCAGGTGATATGATGATCCTCGACGATCCACCGAAGAATGATCAAGTTCGGAAAACGTGCCAAAGCCCGTACGAAACCGTTCAATCGACATTGAAGGACAGCAAGGGCAAAGAAATCGTCAACGTCGCCGATGCCAAAAATGGCCGCCCCAAGATCGTCGTGACCATTCCCGAGCGCGGAGCACTGGCGATTATCGATGCGCAGTCGTTTTTCGACCAAGCCGTGGACGATACAGGCAAGCCCCTCGAAAAGGACGGCGAGGCTGTGTACAACCATCCCGCGGGGTCATGGAATCCCTGCAAAATCGAATATTGGCAGCCGTTGAAGGCCGATGTGCCGGTGCAGAGTCCATCTCCCACGGGCGCAGGCGGTCCCGCATGTGTCGATCGCAAGGTTGATCCGCCTGCGGCGCAAGTGGCCTTCGAACCGCATCCTATGGGTTTGGCCCGGTCCAAAGACAAACTTTTCATCGGGGACACCAAGGCACCGGTCATTCACGTTTTCGACATGAAAACGCCGTGCGAGCCCGCCGAAATCGCGCCACTGCTTCCTTCGTCGGTGCGCGAACCGGATCGAATTGTCACGACGAACGCTGTCGCCGTTTCTGGCACGTTGGCTTCGACGCTCGAACAATTCCTCTATGCCGTCGACGACAATGACGGCAGCCTCATGGTCTTCGATATCAGTCCTACGTCGACATCCCGTCGACCGATTGTCCGAAAAAACCAAGAATGGGTTCCGTACCAACCGCCCGACCGCATCGACGTCGGCGTGCCGATTCAAGATCTTGCGGTCATTGAACGCGATAATCCGCAGATCATTCCGGCATCCGGTATTTCGGCCGAAGGGGTTCGGTGCGATCCGGATCCCACGCTCACGTTGTGCACGGCCGATTCCATGACGTGCGATCCTGCAACGTTGTATCGCACCGGCGCGGCATATGATCGAGGTGCTGGTCCTTCGCGTATGCGCGGCGCGTTCGTGTATTCGCTTCTCTCGACCGGACAAATTGCCGTCGTCGATGTCGACGATTACGACAAAGATTGTCGCATTCCCAGGCGTCCTTCGCACTTGAATGGTTGCCCGTCCGACTTGATTGGTCACGAAAAAGATTACGAAAGCTCGGCAGAAGCGACGTGTAATGTCGTCGTGCCGCATACGCTGCGTGACGCGACGTACGTGCGTTCGAGCGACAAAACCGGTCAAAATCAGCCCGGGATTCAGAGTTTTCCCACGCTTTATTCGGACCAAGGGACATTGCAAGCGACTTTCGATCCCAATGCGATCGCAATGCGGGCAACATTGCCCGAGCCAGCCGTGGAGCGCGAGCAATTCAATCTGGCCGTTGCGACAGGCGTTTGGGTCATCGACAAAGATACGGGCCTCGTAACTGCCGGCGGAGAAGTCAGGCATTCGTTGGCTGCAAACTTGGAAGATCCTCGCGCGCACACGTCGACTCAATCCTTCTCGGTCATTTACGAGGGACCACTTCCTGGTTTTTCCGGAAAAGCGGCGAAACTCTCCTTGGATACCACGCCAGCCACATTCGAAGATGCTTCGAGTCGCTTCTGTGATCAAGGTGTGCTGGGCCAAAAGGCGTTTGTCGAAATGCTCATGGCCGAAGACGCCACATTGTCGAAAGCCGACGCAGAGAAACAAGCTCTCGAACTCGCCGATTACGTGCAAATCATGTCCTCGATACCCGCTGTCGATGACGCGTATTGGACCACCGAGCCCCCGCCGAAGTGCACGTTTGATCAATGTCAGGGTACGTTTGGGCCCGTCGAAATTCCCAAAACCACTCGCGATTTGAAGATTGTCGAGGCGTACCA
>JBGAOI010000453.1:0-6306 GCA_044221885.1 Polyangium sp. (in: bacteria) | reverse complement strand
ACACACTTTCGAGCTCGCGTTCGCTTCGACGAACCTCGAGCAAACCGATGCCCGCTTCGACGAGGGCTTTACAAAGGGCCTCACGCACGTCGCCTTCGGCTTCGACACGCAACGTAAAGAGACCTTCGCCGGCTTCGGAGGCGGCATCGACGTCTGCATTCACGACACCAGCGAGACCGCGCGCGATCTCCACGGCTTTGGATTCGTCTCCACGAGCGGTGACATCGACACCCTTTTGTCGGAGCAGCTTGGCGCTCAATTCGGCTTCGGTACCAGCGGCAGCGATTTGGCCGTCACGAATGACGAGCAATCGATCGCAGGTTTCGCTTATTTCCGAGAGGATGTGAGACGAGAGCAGGATGGTGTGCTCGCCTTTGAGGCTGCGGAGTAGCTCGCGGATCTCGACGATTTGTTTTGGATCCAAACCACTGATGGGTTCGTCCAGGACTAACAAGCGCGGCTTGTGGACGATGGCTTGGGCGATGCCGACGCGTTGTTTGTAGCCGTGGGAGAGGGACGAGATGAGTTGGTCGCGTACGTCGTCGAGTGAGGTGATTTCCAGGACTTCGGGCACGCGTTTGTTGGCGTCGCTGGTGGACAATCCGCGCAAGCGCGCAGCGAAATGCAGGTACGCTTGCACGGTCATGTCGCCGTAGAGCGGCGGCGTGTCGGGCAAGTAGCCGATGCGAGCGCGGACGTCGTGGGGTTGTTCGACGACATCGAGGCCGTCGACTTTGACGGTGCCGGAAGATGGGAGCAGATCGCAGGCGAGAATGCGCAGGGTGGTGGTTTTTCCCGCCCCGTTTAGGCCAAGTAGACCGACGATTTCGCCGGTTTCGATGGAGAACGACAAGGGCCCGACGGCTTTGCGTTCACCGTAATATTTGTAGAGGTCTTCGATTTCGATCACAGCAAGAACCTCGGAGCTGGGGCTGCATGGCGCAGCCGCAAACGGCGCCCTTATAGCAGACGCGCGTGGGGATTATTCCCGTTCCGTGAGGGTCGTGTGTGGCACGTGACAGGCAGTCGAGCATGTGGAAACGACGAGCTTGCGCGACGTGGGGATCGTGGTGACCTGGACGGAGGGTTTGGAGGGCGGGTTTGGAATGGCGAACGTCAGGGCAATTGGGTCGCTTTGGGAGGCTCGATTTCTCGGCACGTGCGTCACCCCAAACTCGCCCCTTCGGGGCTCAGACAGTGGGGCCCCGCCGCAGCGCCTAGAAATCAAGCCGCTCCCAAAGCTGCGTTGAGGAGATTGGGTGAGGTTGAGCGGAGATTGGGTTGCTTTGGGAGGCTCGATTTCTCGGCACAAGCGGCACCCCAAACTCGCCCTTCGGGCTCAAACAGTGGGGCCCCGCCGCAGCGCCTAGAAATCAAGCCTCCCAAAGCTGCGTTGTTCAGGGTGATGAAGTTGGGGTTTGGCGAGACGTTACGTCTAGAACTTGCTGTCACTTCAAAGATCGGGGTAAGGTTTGCGTCACGACAGCCATTTGGTGTGACCAGGAGATCCATTGTTCAGCAAGATTCATTTGAAGAATTTTGGCGCATTTGCCGATTTTACGTGGTCCGACCTCGGGCGCGTGAATGTCGTGGTCGGCGAGAATGACACGGGCAAATCCCATTTGCTCAAGGCGATGTACGTCTTGGCCAAAAGTGTCGAGGCGTTGAAAAAAAGCGACGAAAAAACGACATGGATCGAAACGATTGCTCATAAGATGCGCTGGACATTTCAACCCACATTGGGGTTGGGGGCATTGATTCGCCACGGTGCAGCGTCGACGAATGTCGAAGGTACGATTTCAGGCAAAACTTGGGAGTTTGCGTTCCGCCACGTGGCACGAAGCCCCGAAGCTGTCATTTTGGCCCCCAAGATTCGTACTTCTTCGCCAGATATCAATGCGATTTTCATTCCACCCAAAGAGATATTAACGACGTTTTCAGCCATTGCAGTTACTCGGGAATCGCTCGAAATCTTCGGATTCGACGATACTTATTACGATCTGATAAAATTGCTGCGTATTCCACCAACGCAGGGCGAAATCGATCCGCATTTATCAAAGGTGCTGGAAGATTTAGGTGACCTTTTTGATGGTAAAATCGTGAAAGCGCAGTCATCGGACGAATTTCGATTCAACCGGGGCAAACGTTCGTACGGCATGCCGCAGACGGCCGATGGTATCAAGAAAATCGGCATACTAGCCACGCTCATCGAGAACCGAAGTTTGAATCGTAATTCGATCGTCTTCCTGGACGAACCTGAAACCAATTTGCATCCCAAGGCCATTACGTATCTTACTCGAATGCTCTTCGAAATTGGTCGTACCGGGGCACAGGTGTTTCTGTCGACACACAACTACCTAGTTTTGAAGCAGTTGCAGATCCTCGCGAAAAAATATGACGAGAGCATTCCATTTTGTTCGATTGTCCGGGAGAAAGGAAATGTCGTCGGGCAACTCAGTGATTTGCGCGAAGGAATGCCGGACAATCCGATCGTAGATGAATCAATTCGACTCTATCGTGAGGAATTGGAGGTCGATCTTGCGAAGGGGCCGACGTCGTAATGCAACGGCTCATTCAAGAATCTGGCCTGTTGTTCGATCCACGCGAGAATGAGTTTTTTCGTTTTGAAGAAGCGGCATATTTTCGAAAAGTGTTTAAAGGTCGAGGTCTTTGCGAAATGGACTTCGGGTGGTGGGATGCCAAAGACCAGGTTTTACATCTGCTCGAATTGAAAGACTACTCGGTCAAGCCTTTGCCGCCGAACTTCGTGGACGAGTTGGTTCAGAAAGCGACGGATTGTCTTTTGCTTTTGGGATCGATTTATTATGGTTTGCCCCATGCGGAAGGCATCAAGAGCGACGTGCCGTCCGCTTGTCATGCGAAACCACAACGGCCGGCATCGCTCCAAATGACGTTTGTCTTGAAAACATCTGCCAGAGATCACGCTTTGGCGCTACAACCCATGCGCGACGCGGTGACAAATCGTTTGGCTGGGCGTCTCGAATTGCTCGATCTGCGACAAGCTGCCAAGGTTGTGATTGTCGACCATTGGCTGGCGCAGGAAATGAAAGTTCCGATTTCTCCCGCGGAGGATGAGCCCGAAGATTCTCGTTCACGGCAACGTCGCGCCAAGCGATGATGTGGTTTCCGCTTCTAATTCAACATTTTCGGGTCGACAGCGGCAATGTCTTCGTCACCGCTGCTTTCTTCACCGCCGTCGGCAAGGGATCGCGCTCGAGCCGCGTTTCGTTCGTATTCTGACCGGCGTTTGCCGGGCGATTCGCGATCGGCAGCTCGTTCCCACTGGTGGCCCGCTTCGCGATACGCGAGCGCCCGAGAACGATCATCCGTCGCATCTTGCGCCTTTTGCTCGGCCGCCTGCGCTTTTGCTACATGGGGGTTCTTGCCAAAACTCATGGGCAAACCCTTTGGTGCAACTCGAACCGATCGGCAATCAAAATCGCCCGACTGCGCGAAAATTGTTTCCATCTGGACATGCCACGGGGTTTTCGGATACGTTTGATGCGGACCAGGGCGGAGCCATCTTCACGTTCGCCGCGAAAAACCATGAAGGAGCATTACGTACGCATCGACGGTTTTGTATTATACGTCGAACGCGTGAACAACAAACGAGAACTCGGGTTTGCCGATGAACACGATCGCAATGAATTGCTCCGATATTTTATCAGCGCCATTCACAATCGAGAACTCGCCGCGAATTTGAAGAAATTTGCACGGATCAACGAAAGCGGCGTGCTTTGGTATTACCCGATTCAGCCCGACGAATTCCAGCGTCTTTCGATGGTCGTCGAGTTTTCCCGCGTGCGACAGGATTACGAACATACGCGCGGCGTGCGCCTCGACGAACCCGTGTGGACGTACAAGTTCGTCCCAACGATGCTGCTCAGCACATTCATGGCCCATAGCACATTGCAAAAGCTCATCGATGTGGCAAAAATGGTTGCAGAAGGACGTACCGACTATCCCGAAGGCGTGGAAGTCTACAGCGTGGACGATTGGGCGATGAAGTTCGATCGCACATGGAAAAAAGGATTGCTCTTGCCGAGCACACTCCAGCGCCTGGAAGAACCAGCGCGCCGTTATGCCGGGTTGTTTGAGAAAAACGGGAATTCGTATACGCCGGATGACGCGGAATTTTGGCGTCACGAGCTGCTTGTTGCTCTGGAAAAGGAAAGTCTCGTCAATTGCGAAGTTTCGCCAATGATTTTCGAGCAGCTCAAGAAAACGTTCACGTTGTCGCGATGTGTGAATGCCGCCGAATATTTGCGGCGTTATTTGGACCTCGATGTAAAAGGAATTCGCATTCAAGATTGCCCCGTGAGTTTGGATTGGGTGATGTTCGAGCCTTGTTTTCCTGATGGCGTCCAAGAATGGGACGGATTGCATCATTGTCTGAAAGTGTTGGAAGACGCGAAACTCGAATCACCGCGTTCGTTGCCGACCACGATTGCCGGCGAACCCTATCGTGTCGTGACGGGATGGGATCATGGCCAGGTCAAACTGCTTCATGCATTGCCCATTGACACCAAAAATATGTTTTTCAAGGACGTCTACCAGCCGAGTTACCTCGAATTGATCGAATGGGCGTCTTTGCGGCGAAGCGGAGCGCCCGCGATGGAATGGGATATCGCTGTGAATTGGGAGGATCGCCTGGATTGGCTTGCTGACTTGGCGTCCGATGCGTCATTGCCTGAAGCGGAGTATTTGCTGCATTGCATGTATTGCCACCTGGCGGGACTGCGTCAACACGAGCCGCGCAAAATGGTGGACTTGGCCCATGGATTGTCGAAACATACCAATCCTGCCGTCCGGCGGATTGCGGAACGAATGCGAGCCCTTGCTTCAGGGGAAATCGGGTTTGTCTACGATGATTGGTTTTCGCGCGGGTTTTTGCGGAAAGACGCCGAGGAAGCAGACAAACCACGAAAACGGAAGAAATAAGACGAGGCTGAGCGTCGTATCAACCGTATCGCTTTTTGATCTCGGCCAGGGAATTTTTGATGAGTTGTTCCAAAATGGTCATGTTGATGGTCTCGAGTTTGCTGAGGTAGAGGCATACTTTGCCCGTGCGATGCGATCCGAGAGCCATCATGGTTTCTGCGGGAACTTCGTCGAGGCCAGCAAGGTAGACGACGACTTCGGATTTGTTGCGGGCTGCGAATCCCGTGCGGCAAGCGTCGCCTTCTCGGCCACTTTCATAACGATAATGGTACGTTCCAAACCCAACGATGGTGGGTCCCCACATCTTGGGCTCTTCTTTGGTGATTTTGCGCATGAGCTTCAGGAGCTTTTCGCAAAATTGACGCTGCTTTTCGTTGGGAATAGCAGAAATATGCGTCTCGGGGTTGACGTCTGTGGGCTTTGTCTTGTTTTCGGCCATGATGGGTAATGATGACTCGTGCGTTTGGAGAGGATTGGTTCAACTGCGTAAAACGACTTGACCTTGGCTAATCGTCATACGAGCGGGAAGGCGGAGGACCGAGGCTTCTCGTGAGCGCCGGCGCTGTTCGCGAAGGATGCACGGACAAACTCCACGACGGTCGCGCTGGGAGCACGAATTCTTGCACCTTTTCTCGCCACTCTTCATCGGTCATTCGTTTGGATGGCGGCATGAGAAACTCGAAATAAGAACTCATCGGACCAACGTACACCATCTTATCACCTTCGTTGTCGATCGCCGCGACCAAGAAGGTTATATCGCCAACGCCAACTTGCACGACTTGCCCGGTCGTGGGATCTGTGTGTACATCCGCAACGGTCGGGTTCCATTTGGTCGGATCACCGCCAAAAATGAGTTTGGGGTACCATCCGTCATAACGTGGCGGCCCGCTTCCGCCGCCACGAATGTCAATCGTTTTCTTGATAAAGGCCAATTCGTCCGAAGTGAACGGTTGGGCTGCCAATTCTTTTTTCGCCAAGGTTTGCAATTGGTCCATCGTTGCGCCAAAACCGTCCCAAAACGTGACCATCGACTGCCGAAGCGCCGCGTTTTCTTCCGTTCTCGCAGGATCCACGTCGCTGACGTCGGCGGCTCCGAGAAGGTGCGCGGTTTGTCGCCCGAGCGCGCCAAGGCGTTCATAAAACGCTGGATACGGTTCGACATACCCCGCGGGATATTCGCACATCGTCACGGACGAATACGATTGCTTGACGTAGAGAATCGTGTCATGCCGAAGCTGCGACCAGGAGGCGTGCTGCGTGTTGATCGTTTTCATGCCCCAGGCCCGGCGGCGCATCACCTCGGGATACTTCTCGTCCGTTGTCGGTTTCGATAGCTCACGCAAT
>JBGAOI010000452.1:0-6321 GCA_044221885.1 Polyangium sp. (in: bacteria) | reverse complement strand
CCACGATGAAAAAGGTTCCCAAGCGGACCATGCTCGGAGCAACAGAACCCCTCTGCCCGTTACAAAATCGCTGGAACATGCACCAGCATCGGGGCGTTTAGCTTTTCATGTCTTGGATCCAGCCGTTTTGCTTGCAGCCGCGGCGCTAACACGACAAGAGCGAGAGTGATGCGTTCACGTTTGCACTTCCCCGGTCCCCGCGTTTCGTTTCTCGCGATCTCCGCTTTGGCGTTCGGGTTTGCCTGTTTTCCAGGCGCTCGCCCACCGGATGTTGCGCCCCGAGGAACGCTTGCGCCTGGAGCTTCCGACGGCGCCGCCGCTCCAGATTCTCAAGCTTTTGCCGTTGTTTTTGCGTCACCCCGTGGCGAGACGGTCGATAGCTCCGAAATCAGCATCGTCTGGAATCGGCCCATGCGAGCACTGGAACTCGCAGGTTCCGAAACGCCTCCGCCCGTAAAAATGACGCCAGAAGTTCCGGGACGTTGGAACTGGGTCGGAACGACGGCAGTCACGTTCGTTCCGGAAAAACACTTGCCGCGAGCAACTTCGTTTGTGGTCGAAGTACCTGCAGGAACGAAAGCGCTCGATGGCAGCGTGCTCGACAAAGGTTTTACCTTTCGCTTTTCAACCGCGCGTCCCTCCGTTGTGTCGATCGAACCTTCTCCAGGAACGGATGACCTCGAACCGAATGCGAAGTTCACCCTGCGCGTAAATCAGCCGCTCGACATGCGGGAACTCGAACGCGCCATCACGCTGACGACAGGCGACAAGAAGCAAAAGATCGCCGTCAACATCACCAAACCCAACGCGGACAATGACCAGCTTTTCGAGGTGCGGCCGCGATCGCCATTGCCTTTGGCCTCCGAAGTCTCGATGGAAGTCAAAGATCTCGTCGGCAAAGAAGGCGGCCTACGTTCCGAAAAGGCGCAGCAATACGACTTCAACACCTACGGACCGTTGGCCCTCAAAGAAATTTCTTGCGACTACAATACGCCACACAACCAGTGCGCTCCCGATGGAGGCGTATCGATTTCGTTCACCACACGCGTTGGTCTCGGCGAACTGAAGAAAGCCATCAAGTTCGAACCGGCAGTGAAGCTGGTGTTTCCTTCGTGGCTGACCGATGAGGACGACGTTTCGAACGTCACCGTGTATGGCGCATTTCCCGCTGGAAAGAAGTTCAAAGTCGCCATCGCCGGGTCACTCAAGGACCAACATGGTCAGCCGTTGGGCAAAGACGTTCGTCAGGACCTCACGTTCGATGATCTCTGGCCCAAAGCCGACATCGGTCTACGCGGGAACGTGTTCGAAACGGTCGCGCGACGCGAGATTCCCGTCGATGCGGTAAACGCAAACGATCTCGAGTTGGTCGTGGCACCTCTCACGGCGACCGAAGCGATTAACCTCCAGGATGATCAATACAGTCCCGGCCGTAATCCGCAGTTCCACGCCATTGCTGCCCTCCCGAAAGCGAAGATCATCAGCCTGGCCCCGAACGCCGCCAAGAACGCGACGTCACGCTTCACGATCAAGATGGACGACGTTTTGGGCAAAGATGCGCGTGGCGCAGTGGCCATGGGCATCCGCTACACAGGTTGGCCCGGGTCGGATCACGCGCGAGCGATGGGTTCGACTGCCGTCGCAAAAGTCACGGATCTCGCGATCACGGGCAAGATTTCACGCCGCGGATCACTTTTGTGGATCAGCCGTTTGTCCAATGGCGAGCCGCTTTCAGGTGCCGACGTCACGATCGAGCGTCCCGGAAATGCACCCATCGGTCCCTTCCGATCCGATGCGTCAGGGTTTGTCACGTTACCGGCGAATGTTTTCACCCCCAACCTTTCGGAAACCGAGCGTGGGGTGATCGTGGTTCGTCATGGCAACGATTGGACCTACAAACACCTCGAAGATCGCTTGGATGGATGGCGTTTCGATGCTCGCGTCGATACGAGCGAAGATCGGCCCTTTGGTTTGGTGTTCACCGATCGCGGCATTTATCGGCCTGGCGATACCGTGCACGTCAAAGGCATCTTCCGCAGCGAAGGACATCCCGGAACCGTCACGCCCGCCGGGGCACCCGTTGGATTCAAAGTTGAAAGCCCCGAAGGCGAAACGATTTCAGAACAAACAGCGACACTCAGTCCTTTTGGAACCGCATCGTTCGACGTCACGGTGCCGCGCACGGGACGCCTTGGCACGTATTCGATTCGCGCCAACGTAGGCGACGGGCAAACAAGTTACGCCGGCGATGCGTCGGTGGATTTCGAGGTAGCGGAATACCGGCCCGTCGAGTTCGCGGTGTCCGTTGAAAGTGACAAACCCAGCTATATTCGCGGCGATGCGGCGAAGTGGTTGGCCCGCGGCGATTACCTTTATGGCGCGCCGATGGCCACGGCAAACGCCCGTATGACGGTCACGCGATCGGAAGCCTACTTTGCTCCACCAAACACGGACGGTTTCACGGTGGACGACATCGTGTTCCATTCCGACAAACACGACTCTTCGTCTCACGGTGGCGAAGTCGAAAGTCGCGAAGCGAAGCTCGATGCCAAAGGCAATGCCAATATCGAAGCCAAGTTGACGCTCGAAGGTCAGGTTGGTCCCGAACGAGTGACGGCCGAGGCCGATGTGACCGATGTATCTCGTCAATCCGTGGCCGGTAGCACGACTGCGATCGTCCATCCGGCCGAGTTTTACATAGCGCTCGCGTCGGGCAGCGACTTGTTCGTCGACGCGGCCAAACCTTTGGAGCCCAAAGTATTTACAGTCGATCCCAAGGGCAATCGTGTTGGAAACGTGTCGGTCAAACTCGAACTGGTGCATCGAACGTGGGAAGTTGCCCGCAAAGCGACAAGCGGAGGCGACACGCATACGGTCGTCGAAACCGTCGATAAGGTTGTGGAAACCTGCACCGTGACGACATCGACAGCGAGCACCCCAGGCTCGTGCAAACTGACGCCGGCTACGTCGGGGTACCACATCATTCACGCCACCGCCGTGGATGCTCGGAAAAACCCGATTGGTTCGTCCGAGCCGTTGTACGTCTTTGGTGGTTCGGGAATGGCAGGATTCGGAGATTCGGATCGTTTGGCGGTAGAGCTTGTGCCGGATCGGAAGAGTTACGAGCCGGGACAAACAGCACGCATCTTGGTCAAGAGCCCGTTCACGTCAGCAGAAGCGTTGGTCACCATCGAGCGAGCCGGCATTCTTTCGCAAAAGCGGGTTCAACTGAAGGGTCCAATGCCCACGATCGAGGTGCCGATCACGGAAGACTATCGCCCCAATGCGTTTGTCTCGGTGATGCTCGTTCGAGGACGAACGAAACCCGTTCCGGCCAAGGCCAAGGATCCCGATGTTGGCGCACCTGCGTTTCGTATGGGGTACGCGTCGCTGCCGATCAACCCGGAAAAACGACGTTTGAAGATCGCCATCACGCCGAACAAGACCGAAGCCAAGCCCGGGGAAAACATCGAAGTCGATCTCAAGGTCACAGATCACCAAGGCAAACCCGCTCGATCCGAAGTGACGTTTTACGCGGTGGACGAAGGTGTTCTTTCGTTGATTGGTTACAAGACGCCCGATCCCATCGCGGTGTTTGGTGCCGGACGTCCATTGCGTGTCGTTTCGCTCGAGATGCGTGAAGCTCTCGCACACGTGTTTCGACCTTATGGCGATCTCGGTGTCGACAAAGGGCTCGATGGCGGTGACGGCGGTGGCGGCATGTCCGTACGTCGTGACTTCCGCTCCAGTGCAACGTTTGTCCCGAACGTCATCACGGACGATTCGGGGCGTGCCCATTTGAGTTTCCGATTGCCCGATACGCTCACGACCTATCGCCTCATGGCCGTGACGGCAGCTCAAGACGATCGCTTCGGATTCGCTGAAAACCGAGTGGTTGCAAGTCGTCAGCTCATGGCCCGTCCAGCGATGCCCAGGTTTTTCCGGGCCGGTGATTCCGTCGACGCTGGGGTGATCGTCAGCTCGAAAGGAACGGGCCCGATGAAAGCCACCGTGCAGGTCAAACCGCAAGGTTTGGCGCTGCGTGAAGGTGATACGCGCACGGTGGATCTCACGCCGGGAACACCCGTCGAAGTTCGCTTCCCACTTTCAGCAACGCGTGCCGGAACGGCGAAGGTTGGGTTTGTGGTCAAAGCATCCGATGGCGGGAAAAACTTCGAAGATGCTGTCGAAGTAACTCGTGACGTTCGCGTCCCGTTGTCTCCTGAAGCCGTGGCGCTGTATGGCGACACGACAAACGCTTCCGCGGAAAAACTCGGCGATCTCACGGCGATTCGTGATGATGTCGGCGGCCTTGAAGTGACCACGTCCTCCACGGCACTCGTCGGCCTCGGTGGAGGTGTCGAACAACTCGTCGAATATCCGTACGGCTGCACGGAACAACTCGTCAGCAAGCTCGTTCCGCTCTTGCCGTTGCGTGAATTGGCGACCGCGTTTCACATTCCGCTTCCGAAAAACACCGACGCGATCATTCAGTCGACCATCGCGCAAGTCCTCAAGAACCAGCGTGGCGACGGTGGTTTTGGTATGTGGGCCGATTCGAGCGAGGCCAATCTTTGGGCGACGACGTATGCACTCTGGGGGTTGGGCGAGGCGCAACGACACGATGTCCAGGTACCCCAATCCGTGCTCGACGACGCTTCTCGGTTCGTCACGCGTTGGCTCGAAAAAACCAATGACGAGTACGGTCGAGCAACCGCTCCGTTCATCCTCGATGTGCTTGCCGAGAATGGCCATCCGGATCACGGCCGCATGACGCGGTTGTTCGAAGATCGCAAGTCATTGCCGCTGTTTGGACAAGCGTTCTTGCTGCATGCGCTGGTGACCGGGAAGGGCGACCAGAAGAGCATCGATACGCTTGTGAACGAATTGGAAGGATCGCTCCGGCTCGATGCCAATATCGCGCGCGTCGCGACAAACCTCGGTGATCGATACGCAGTGCTCATGGATTCGGACACACGTACGACGGCGCTCGTGTTGCGAGCGATCCTTGCGACCAAGCCGAATCACCCGATCGCCGCCAAACTGGCCATGGGTTTGCTCGCCGATCGCAAAGGTGGAACATGGCGTAACACGCAAGAAACGGCGTGGTCCTTGGTGGCATTGGCAGCGTACCGAGACGCGCAGGAGAACGTGCCGCCCAACTTCTTGGCCCACATCTTCATGGGACAAACCGAGATCGCCAAACATCCGTTCAAAGGTGCGAGCACCGAACAGATGCGAACCTCGATTCCTGCGGATCGTTTGGTCGCTGCAGGCGGAAGCACATTGGCGTTCGATGTCGACGGATCGGGACGCCTCTTCTATGAAGCTCGTCTTCGTTACGCCCCCAAAGCTTTGCCAACGTCGGGTCTCGAACGTGGCTTTTTCGTGCAGAAGACGCTTCGTCCCGTCACACACGAGACCCTTGCCAAGGTGCTTGCCGGCCCGACGTCTCCGTCCATCGCCTCGTTTGTCGGAGGAAACCTCGTGCTTGCCGAGATCGTCGTCGTGACGCCAAACGCACGGCGTTATGTCGTGGTGGATGATCCGCTTCCCGCAGGCTTCGAGCCCGTCGATGCGCGCCTTGCAACGACGGCCGGTGGTCTCGACATCGACGAACGCACCGATGACAACGACGATCCTGAAAGTGCATTCGATGACGACGGGTACGACAGCGTGCCCGCAGGGAAGGGGTTTTTCTCGAGCATCTACGTGCGAGAATTGCGCGATGATCGCGCACTTTTCTTCATCGATCGCATGCCTGCCGGCATGTATCGGTATCGTTACTTGGCTCGTGCCACGACCTTGGGATCGTTTGTCCTGCCCCCCACGCGGGCTGAAGAAATGTACACGCCCGAAATTTTTGGTCGGACAGCCGCCGGTACCATCCAAGTCTCAGCCAAGTGACGCATGGCGTGAGTTCGTCTAGACAATCTCGTGTTCGTGGGACGTTCGGTAGCCGCATGATTCGGTTGCTCGTTCCGCGGACACGACGTCAACGGCTCGAGCTCGCCCTGGCTTTCGTTTTTTCCCCCGTTTTGTGCTTGGTTCTCGCGGCGGCGTTGATGCCGCTCCCGGACGAACTGCGCTCGTCAGATGTTTCGGCTCGAACGTCCACGGTTTTTCTCGACCGTCATGGTCGTGTGCTTTGCGAAGTGCGCGCGTCCGATGGTGCTCGCGCGCGTCCCATCAAGCTGACCGAGGCCGGCGATCGCATCATCTCCACGTTGCTTGCCGCCGAGGACAAACGTTTTCGGTGGCATCCGGGAGTAGATCCATTGGCCATATTTCGAGCCATCGGGCAGTTTGTCTGGTCACGAC
>JBGAOI010000451.1:0-6326 GCA_044221885.1 Polyangium sp. (in: bacteria) | reverse complement strand
AAAACATGCCGACAAGACGCTTCGAGTCTTTCGGCAGTTTCCTTCAACCTGGTCTGCATTGGGGCTGCGCCCCCAAAACACCATTTCATGCGGCGCAGGTCTTTGGTGGGCAACTGCTATCGAGTGCCACGACAAACCAACGTCGAGAAAGGATGTGGAAGCGAGTGTTTGGGTGGGCTGTGAGGCGGGGCAACGAAGAGGACGAACCCTACTCGATCACGTAGAACGTATCGCCGTCGTTGCTGCGATAGTGATCGCCTTCCTTGTACGCGATCTTGCGGCGATGCACGGGTTGACCCACCCATTGATCCCACACTTCGATGCCGTATTGATCGTGTGAGATGTAGATGGCGGCGTGTTTGCCCATCTTGTCGGTGGGGTACTTGCCACTCTTGTCGAACGTTGCAATGGCCGTGCCTTTGCTGATGTACGTCGCCGTTTGTACGTGTTCGCCCTTGACCCACTGGGTCGTGTGCCCAGCTCCGCAAGCGATCTGGATGAAACGGGCGCAATGCCCATCGTCAACCACTTTACCTTCGTACTTTTCTGGATAGTCGCAACGATATGCCATGAAGACCTCCCGAATGGATGCGCGAATCTATCACACGGACGTGGAATGCCGGCGTCAAGGAAATAATTCGATCTCGTGAGGAAAGTCTTTGTGACGTGGCGCGTCGCAGATGGCTGGTATCGTTATCGCGTCAATACGTGTGGGCGGTTCGACGTCGGCGGGCGCTCAGGGCGATCCCGATCACGCAACCGAGGACGGCCCAAGAGGTGTTGGTGGAACCTGGATGATATGCGCATGACGATTTTTCCACCGATTGGCCTTGCGGCGGAGCGGCAGGGCTTCCGCCCGATCCATTCGGAGCCATGCCGCCGGTGCCGCTCGAACTGCTCATTCCACCAGAACCACCCATTCCACCCATGCCGCCACAACCATTGTCAACAACGCCGTCGCAATCGTTGTCAATGTTGTCGCATATTTCGGAAGTCGGCATTCCCGCCATTGCGGTGCAAAAAGCAGCCCCACTATTGCATTGTGTCGTGCCCGTCGCCATACACGCTCCAACGCCGACCGAACATGCAGCGCCGAATTGTGGACATGGTTTTACTTCGACAAACATCGAGCACCGGGTGTGAAGGCTCATCGAATTCGTGTACAAGACTTGAACCAAGTGCAGTCCGGCATCGGACGGCGTTGGCGTCCATTGAAGACTCGAATTGAATGGGCTTGGCGCAACGGTTCCTGGATTCGGCATCGTACCGGCGGCACTGCTGATCAATCCGAGGGTCAGATCGGTCGAACCTGTTCCTGTGAAATTCGCATTCACAGGTGAGCCGATGTCGGCCAAGACAAGACCGTCGGTTGTGCATTGCGGCGGCGGAGCCGACACGGTTTCGGCGACGAATTGAATGGGCGTCGCGCTGATTTGCGCTCCGTTCTGCGATTCGGCCACAATGGCGATGGCATAACGTTGGCTGACCAAGGCCCCGGTCAAATCCCACGCGAGATTGCATCCGGGAGGAGAGATGCTTGGCAAAAGCGTCGGAACGTTTCCGGCGTTTGTTGGCGTGGGATTGACCCCAAGTCCGCTCTCTGCGCTCGTGGCAAATCGGCAGGCCACAGGTGCGCCGTCGATGTCGCCAGCGGGAATGAAAATCTCGCGAATCCCATTGGTTTGCAATTGGACGATGGGATGCATGAACGCCAATGGTCCGGCTGAGTTTCCAGCCGATAAATCAATGCGCGATTCAAGCCGAAACATATCGTCCGCGTTTTGGACGAGTGTGCTTTGACGGCAACAATGATTGACCGATACGACGTAATCCATTGCGGCCGGATAGGTATGCTTCAACGTATGGCGCGTGGTCATTGGCGACGAAAATCCCTGGCTGATGACAGCGCCGTTGCCAATGGGAGCCGAAGTGCCGTCGCCGAATTGGAGTTCAATGGTCGAATTGCCGAGATTCGATGTCGTACCAAGGTAGACGTCGAATTCGACCGTGTTGGGCGAATTGTTCGGGTCGGGAATTCGATACGTAATCGAACCGCCGAGGATATGCGAAGCTTGCGCCGGAAAGGCAACGAGTAGACTTGTGCTGACGACAAGAGAAGAAAAAATGGACTTTGTGTGCATGATGGCTCCAGTTTGCCTATGATTCCGGAATGTTAGGCGTCTGTCAAGGCGAAACAATCCGCGATGAACCTCTTGCGGTTCCGGCGTTGCGTGTCGCCTGGGTGGCCTTTGTTTTCGAGTGCCCTTGAAAAAGCTCCAAATACAAAGCAAAAAAGGGAGCCCACTGTGGGGCTCCCTCATTGACCGCGCCAAACCTTCTTTCAGACGGCTTCAGCGCTGCGATAAGGATGGGCGTCCGGAATGCTCGACCCATTTTTACGTTGCGGAATCAATCCCGCGCCACGCGTCGCGACAAGCGTGCCAATCGAGACGAACATCAGCACGAGTTTGGCAATGTCGTCGATGACCGGAATCATCATTGTCACGGCGAACAGCGCACAACCAAATGCCAGATGCGCATATTCGTTTTTCGTTTTATGACCAATCAACGCTCGACCCATGACTTCGAGGACCGACGTCATTGCGGCAAACGTTCCAAAAATTCCCAACAGGAGGCCAATCACGGCAAACGGAATGCCGATCACCGTCACGCAAAGCGCGCCCAGTGTCACGAGTCCTCCGAAAAATCCTGCAATGCCCAGGCCAAACATTCGCATCGGCCGCGCGGCAAATTCTACTTTGAGCGTCTCTGAACGCTTCGAGAAAAGCGCCAAAAGGACGGATCCGAGCGCAAAAAGAAACGCACCCGCTGTCGTGCATTCGCCCATTTCTCGGGCCGCTCGCGCTCCCAATCCCGCGGCATTCTCGTGATGGTCTTCGTCGCCTTCAATACGCGTCGACACATTGCCGTGCACTTGCGCCCCCTCTTCACGCTCGAGATGCCCACCCACGATTTGCGTGTCCCCATCAATACGCGCGCCATTTTTGATATCCACCGAGCCGCCCATCACTTCCACGTCCCCCATGACGCGTGATCCCGGGTCGAGCTCCACTTTTCCCCCAACCAATTCCACATCGCCGGTCACCGTCCCCTTGACCACCAGCGATCCCCCAACAAGCTGTACGTTCCGGACAACCTCGTCTTTTTCAATCACCAGGTTTTGCCCGACAACCTCGCGATCTTTTCCCTCACCCTTTTTCGGTCCCTTTTCATCCTCGTCCGAATTCAGCGCCACCTTGACCTTGATCTCCGGTTTCGCTTCCGGTGGCGGTACGACCGGTGGTGGTGGAGGCGCGGGAGGCGCCGCAATCGCATCTGCCGCAGGTTTTGCATTCGGATTGCGTGATATCGATATCAGCGAACCATCACGTTGCGCAATCCAATCACCGTCCGCCAAAAGCACACTCAAGACTTTTTCCGCGGGTTGATCTTTGACATGTAATGTCGTCTTTTCCAGACCCATTCCCTTGACGACGATACTCCAGCCAGCTTCATCGGCGAGTTTTTCGAGGGCATCCTTCTGGTCGATATCGTCCAGACTCAGGGTGACTTTCTTGTCTTCTGCAGGCCATTCGCCTTTTTTCTCCACCGTGGCATTCGCCGCATTCGTGACGGCCAAAACCGTACAAAGACTTACCAGTGCAGTGAGCCCAGACGAACTGTTACGCAGAAACATGTCACACGCCTCCTTCTTCCGCCAAACCATTTACGAGCCTCGGGCGCGCCACGCGCGCTACACCAAGACCCACCAAAAGTAATGTCATTGCCGATACCCAAAGGAGCACCGTAAATGACCCGCTCTTCGCCACCAGCACTACGCCGCGCGCGAGCATCACAATCGACCGACCAAAGATTTCTGTGAATTCGGCAATTCGCACGTGCCCGCGAAAAACAATCGCGGGAACGGCTCCCATTGCCGCAAGAAATAATGCCCCGAAAAACGCCGACTTGGGCAATTTGGCCCAACCATCAACGGCCACTTCTCGCGCCGAACGCGGGGTCACCACCACCGGCATGTTCTGCGCCCGGGAAACTTCAGCCAAAAGTTCTCCCGCATGAACTGAAAGCAATGCTTCCGCGCCAAACCGCGTGGTGCATTCTTCACAATGTTCGAGGTGGGTATGAGCTTCGAGAGGGACGATGTCGTCTTCCCCGTCTGCGATGGTCGAGAGCACAATATCCGAGAGGTGCCCATTGTCTTGCCATACGAGATCGGCGGGGAGTTTGTCCAAGTCATCCATCGTCGCCACCCGAAGCTCCTTTTACCTACCCAGGTTCATTCGCCACCCGATTCCGCGAGTAGCCGTCGGCCACGCGCGAGCCACGTCGCGACGGTTCCCAAAGGAACGTCGAGACGTTTTGCAATGTCGTGATATCCCACGCCCTCGACGTGAAACATCACGAGCGCCCGGCGCTGTTCGTCCGGGAACGTTGCCAATGCTTTCTCGAGACGCACGGCGCGCTCGGCACTGGCAGTTCGTTCTTCCGGACCCGGCGTCGGATCTGGAACCCAATCGAGCCGCACCGAAGACAATGCTTCGTCTTCCGATGTGGCCACCTGCGCTTCATATCGACGCGCCCGCTTACGGCCTCGAAGTGCATCGAGCGCCACGTGGCGCGCAATGCCAATCACCCAAGGACGAAGCGGTTCACCTTCACGAAGACGATCCCGTCCCGCAAACGCACGCGAAAGCGCTTCATGCGTGCAATCCTCAACATCGGGATGATCCCGACGCTCACCAAGGACACACGCCACCACCGCCACGACAACTTGTCGTAGCGCCGCTGTCTCCTCCGGCGAAATCGGAGCCACTTTGGGCACCTCCTTCGATCCGGGGACGTTGGGGGTCATGGGCGTGAACTGCATCCTCGCGCCACAGTTCGCCGGAGAGGGAGGAAAAATTTCAAGGCTTCCGACTTTTGTTGAAAAGAACGGGTTTTGTAGGGTTTGTTTTTACGGACCACGATCCCAAGGCCCCACGCTTCGCCAAGAACCGTAATTCATATCGCACAATTGCGTCGACAACGCTTTTGAAAGTGTCCTCCGCCGTCCGTTCGTTCCGTGCGCCGTTGAATTCTTGCGGCGTCAGTCTTTTGCCTCAACGCGGACGTTCTTGACAATGCCTACCGCATGCAGCGGCAATAGGACATTGCTGACATAAAGCTTGAACCATTGATGCAAACGGATGTTGGAATAAACGCTGTAGTCTTCCGAATCGGTCGTCGTTTCGAACAAAACACTCCGCACCTCGAACGTGCCCGCTCGTCGTTCGACCACCTTCTCCACGTGATGCCCACGAAGCGCCGCCGAAACATGCTGCTGGGTTTGTGTTTCAGCCGAGTTTGTCTCAACAATCACGATGCAGCGAGCTCGTGACATCTTGCGGTGGAGCATTTCTTTGTAGCTCTCCGCATCGAAACGAAACGGCAATGAAGCGAGCCAGCGATCTTCGTTGTGAACATAGGTTTGCCACGCCGAACGCCAGGCAAAAATCACCACGAGCCAAGCTCCGGCAAACCCCGACCAAATGAGCCCGATAAACTCCTGGAATCGTGACGGAAGCGAGTCATGCAAAAAAACAATGGTTGCGCCGAGAACAACCAATGTCGTTAATGACAGCGGAACGGTCACGCGTCGGGGCAATTCTCCAACGAATGAGCGCCTAAAAATTCTTTTGGGCGAATCTAGGTCATCGGATTTCACGTTGCGTGGAGCCTGGTTATCTTGGACCTTCGAGCATGCCCAAGCGCTGAAATGAATTCGTCTTTTTGCTCGTTCCTAAAAATTCACGGTGTCGCTGCGGGGGCGGGAGCTGGCACATCGGGAGGTCCGTCCATTGCGCAGCGGAAACCAATCGAAACGTGGGCCATCGTGGGCACCGCGCCTGTCCGGAATGACAAACTTACGTGCGCGGCCGAATCGAGGAAGCTTCCACCACGAACAACGCGCATAGGTGCACCTGGCGCTTTCGGATCGACGCCACCCGGCGGTGAACCTGTAAATCCATCGGCCGTCCATTCCGAAACGTTCCCGGCCATGTTGTAGATGCCTTCCGGCGTGCGATCTTTCGGACGCAAAAGCACGCCGCAGGTGCTCGCGCCTTCATTGCCGTCCAAACACTTGCCATTTCGATCGAAACACGTGTGATTGCACCCCGGTCGATCACTACCCCACGGATACGTTCGTCCAGCCGTACCTCGCGCAGCAAATTCCCATTCTGCTTCTGTGGGCAAACGGTAACCGTTAGCGCTCCAATCGGGCAGGACCGTCCATCTTTTTTTGTCACTCGAATTTTTATTGTTAG
>JBGAOI010000450.1:0-6329 GCA_044221885.1 Polyangium sp. (in: bacteria) | reverse complement strand
AGACGCCGTCGGCACAGGAGAAATTGGACGCGCAGTCTTGAATGACATTGCATTTCTTTCCTTGTGCACACGCTGGGCACTTGTCACCACCGCAATCGACGTCCGATTCGTCGCCGCTTTGAAGGTTGTCATCACACCGGAAACACGTATTGGACTTGGGATCACAGAAGTTTCCAAGGGGCCCGCAATCCGCATCGGTATTGCATTGAACGCAATTGCCTTCGCTATCGCAAGAATTGCCACCATTGGCCGTGCATGCAGTCCCTTGCGGTGCCGCGGTTTTGACTTCCATACCATTGGCGCACACCGTCATGTAACAGTCGTAGGTCGGCGCGTCACCATTGTCATTGACGGTTTTTTCGCCGCCTGAGCCATCGCAAACGACTTTTTTACAATCGCCGGGAATTTGCGTTTGCAATGCTTGTCCATCCGGGGATGGCGTTTGACGACAGATATGGTCGACGTCGCAAACCCAAGGCAAACAGGCCGTGGACGAACCACATTCATCGGGACTCATGCACCCGCCACAAGCCCCCGTCGGCGTACACGTCAAGGTATTGTTGAGCCCGCAAGGAAGCCCAGCAACGACAACGTGCGCATTCGCCTGCCCTTCGCACCCTTCGAGGGTGCAAGGATCCCCATCGTCCGCCGCAGGCGTGCATTGCCCTTTGGCTGCGGGATCCATGCCATTGCGAGCGATATTATCCACTTCATTGGAACAACCAGGGCCTTGCAAGCCCACAAGCCCCAACAAAGAGAGCCCAATGATCCACGTCACGCGTTTTGTCGGCCGCATGTTGGCGTTCTCCATCCCGCTCAGAACGTACCGGTCAACGTTCCACCCATGCGATCACGACTGATCACAGGATTGAACCTCATAGCCATTAGTTTGCGGCCGAAAGCAAACTTCGGCAGCATGATCAATCCGACTGTTCCCACCGCCCCGACACCCGCAATCACAAAACCAGCAACGGCCCCATTGGCGCGAGCATCCTGTGAAGACAACGTGTCGTTCAGTTTGGTACAACCGGCTTGGTTGAGCGGAAATTGGTTTGTCCCGCAAATCCCAAACGTATTGGGCGTCGTGCGTCGCAATTCGGCAAGCTGAGCATCCGCTTCGTCACCCTTGGTGCCAGCACTCACCGTCAAACCCACGCCCAACCCCAAACCAAGCGCCGTCAGCGCGCCTCCCCCGATGATCCCGTACGTGCGCCATTTCGGCGACGGCGGTGGAGGTGGCACGAGAATTGGTTTTTCCTTCTTGGGATCCTCTTTCGGCTTATCTTCCACCGGCGCAGGCTTCATCGCCAACGTCGTCTCGCTCTCCGTGTTCGGAGCAGCGACGAGCATGTCCTTTTCCGGCAAAAACCCTTCTTTTCTTGCTTCGACTTCATGCGTGTTCGGTTCGACAAACAACGGGGCAGCAAGAGGCGACTTGCCCACGAGTTTACCGTCGAGGTACACCTCGGCGCCTTCGACGCTGACGTTCACGCGCCATGTCGCAAGCTTCGCCGTCACATCCCAGAAGAGTTTGTCCGCAGCCGCACGATCTTCTGCCGATGCGGATTTTGCTTCGCGCAGGTAGAGTTCCAAGTGGCCCGCAGCGTCGACGTTCTTGTTTGCTTTCGCTTCCGCTTGCGCGAGCAGCAGTAACGTTGCGTGATCGGGTTTCTGCTTGTAGGCGGTAGCGTAGAACTCGCGTGCCTTTTCGAACTGGCCAGCTTTGAACGACTTTTTCGCGTCGTCCAAGAGTCGAGCGAGTTCCTTGTCCGCGTCGGTTGTCGGCGCGGGGGGAGTTGCAGCAGCCGTTTTCGGATCGTTTGTCGGGGCCGGTGCAGGAGCTGCGGCGGTGGTCGCCGGAGCTTTCGCATCCGTTGGTTTCGTAGCCTTTGCGTCCGTCGGTTTGGGCGCCGTTGTCGCAGGTTTTGCGGCCCCTGTTGGCGCCGTTGTCGCAGGTTTTGCGGTCGTCGTTGGCGCCGCCGTTTTGGTTGGTGCCGTTTGAGCCAAAACAGTGGGGGACATTGCCACCACGCTCGAGAGCAAAAGGCTCGCCGGTACCCATCGCCTAAGCATCGTCATCGTGCTCCTTGGATGCATGCGCATTGAAACCAAAATAAGGCTTCACAAGCAAGCGTAAAGTGCTGAGTCGCATTCGGCCAAACTCTTCGGCTCCATCCGCCACTCCGACCCAGTCAACCCGCCTTCGATGTAGCTCACGTGTCACTGCCGGAAACTGGATCGCACGGTTGCGAATGTGCTTCAATGAACTCCATGCGCCAGTCCCTGCCTCTTCTCGTAGCCGGTTCGCTGCTCGCGTCGGTAGCCACCGCGCAAGAAACGCCTCCCAAAGCCGCAGGATCCGCCCAAAACACCGCCACCGGCTCCACTTCGTCCTCCACGACGTCGGACTCCACGATGACCACGTCGGACAGTCCGGCCAAACCCGCGAAACGCGTCAAGCGCAAAGCCAAAAAACGCAAGGCCGTCAAGGGAGCTGTCGCCAACTATCCGTCCTTCCGCGTCTTGCCAGACGGTTCGAGCCGCATCAACGTCGCGATCAGTGAAAAGGTCATCGTCTCGGAACGTAAAGCCGAGGGGCGCATCGCGTATCGCATCAAGGGTGCGTCCGTGCCGATCACGACAAACCTCTTGCCTCTCGAAACTGGCTTCTTCAAGACCCCCGTTGCCCGCGTGAGTCTCGTCGAAGTTGGTGATGAAGACGTCGAACTCGTGGTCGAATTTCGTCAACCAAGCGCCGTTACCTACAAGGTCGTCGACACCGACGCCGGCGTACTGCTGCAAGTCGACGTCCCCGCACCTGCCGCGCAAACTCCCGCTCCACCGCCAGCAAAGTAGTTTTTCTCGAGGCGCCTGCATGCAACCACGCGAACGACGGACGCTGCGCGCATGAAAAGCTCGCATCCCGAAAGGACAAACTCGGCGCTTCACGAGTCACCTGGCGCGTCCGATCGCAAGGATGTTGCTGCCTCTGCAAAACCGCGCGTGCTGATCGTCGACGATGAACCCACCGTTCGTCGGAGTTTGGCGCGTGTTCTTTCGGCCGAACACTTCGATGTCCTCACGGCAGAAGACGGCGCGGCAGCGCTGTCGCTTCTTCAAACGACTCGCGTCGATGTCGTCTTGCTCGACGTGATGATGCCAGGCATGAGCGGCATGGAGGTCCTTGGGCGGATCAAAAAAACGCATGCGGATGTGGAAGTCGTGATGATGACCGGATTTGCCGACATCGACACGGCCGTTGCTGCTGTGCGGCAAGGCGCCTACAACTTTCTCACCAAACCGTTCGGACCTACGGAAGCCGTCGCGATCGCGCTCGCTCAAGCTGCCGAACACAAGCGCCTCGTCGATCACACGAGACAGCTCGAACAACGTCTCGCGACGCACGAACGATTTGGCGAACTCATCGGTGGATCTCGGCGCATGCAAGAGATGTATCGCGTGGCGCTCGGAGCTGCTCCCACGACGTCGACCGTGCTCATTCTTGGCGAAAACGGAACGGGCAAGGAGCTCGTCGCGCGAGCCGTGCATCAACACAGCCTTCGGAGTGACAAACCTCTCCGCGCGATCAACTGTGGTGCGATCCCGGAAACGCTTGTCGAGACGGAACTTTTTGGCAGCACACGTGGAGCGTTCACCGGGGCCATGGATCGCCCGGGTCTCTTTGAACTTGCGGACAAAGGGACGGTTTTTCTGGACGAAATTGGGGATTTGCCGCTGAGTGCCCAGGCCAAACTTCTGCGTGCGCTCGCGGTTGGAGAAATCAAACGCGTTGGAGCATCCGATCCGAAAATCGTCGATGTTCGCGTGATTGCCGCGACAAACGTGGACTTGAAAGAGCGCATCGGACAGGGACGTTTTCGCGAAGATCTTTATTATCGATTGGCTGTCATTCCATTGCACTTGCCTCCGCTGCGCCAACGCAAGGAAGACATTCCTTTGCTCGCGTATCATTTTTTGCAGAAATACGCGCAACGCAGCGGTCGGGAGATCCGACGCATCGGCACGGAAACGTTGCGTGTTTTGAGGGAACAACCCTGGCCCGGTAACGTGCGGCAACTGGAAAATGCCATCGAACACGCGGTCGTGATGGCGCGTGGCGACAGCATCATGCCCGCGGATTTACCGCCCTTGACTGAAAACGAACGGCCCGTGTTCGACGACGACGAGCATCGATCGTCCACGCCGTTGTGGGACGAGACCTTCACGGACTTGGCGTATTCCGATGCAAAAGAACGCGCTGCGACCATGTTTGACCGGACGTACCTCGAGCGCCTCATGAAACGCACGGGCGGAAACGTGAGCCAGGCGGCGCGACAAGCGGGTATGGATCGATCGAATTTCCGGCGTCTTCTGAAAAAAGCACGCATCTTCCCTGAACTTCGAGGGCAAGACGATGGCGAATCGGACTAGCGTCACTTTTCCGACTCCTCGTCGTTTGGCTTGCGGAATGCGGGCGTTCATGAACAATGCGCGCTGCATGTTGCAAGCAGGTGTTGGGCGCAAGTTTGTCATGGCCGGGATCTTGGGCGCACTGTTTGTCACGTCGAACAAGGCTCATGCCGCCGATACGGTCGTGCTCGACTTGCCAAAAATCCTCGAAGCTGCCGATAGAAATCATCCCAATATCGTCGCCGCGCGAGCTCGCCTCTTGGCCGTACGGGCACAACTCGACGAAGCGCATCGCGCACCGTTTTCTCAATTCAAGATGTCCGGCGGTGTGGGCCTGGCTCCGACCGTTCTCGGTAACAATGTATTCAGTCCCAATACGGACGTTTCGCTGACGGGCAGCATTGGTCTCGCTTGGCGGGCAAGCGTGGACGGGGCATTGCCGTTGTGGACGTTCGGCAAAATGACGAACCTTTGGGCGGCAGCAGAAGCCAATGTGCATTTGAATGAAGCGACCATCGAAAAGGAACGAGACGCGGTTCGTCTCGACGTTCGAAAGGCTTATTTTGGTTTGCAGTTGGCGCGCGATAGCAAGCTTCTTTTGGCGGAAGTGCGCAAATCTGTGAAAAAAGCCGTCGACAAGGTGAATGAGCAAGTCGAAAACGACGAAGTCGATCCGATTGAATTGTACAAGATGCAAACGTATGTCGCGGAAATTGAAGTGCGTGAATCCGAGGCGACGCGTTTTGCCACCGTAGCTCTGGCCGGGCTGCGGTTTTATTCAGGATTAGAAAAAGTCGACATACCGGACGAACCATTGCATGGTCCGAAACACAAGCTCTTGAGTTTGACGCGGTATTTGTTGGCCGCCAATGTGAATCGTCCCGAGATTCAGATGGCTCGTTACGGCGTTATGGCTCGCACAGCGCAACTCGAAGTGGCCCGGGCACAGTTTTTTCCGGACATTGGGCTTGGATTGAGCATGGCTTATGCCCGAGGTCCAGAAATCACGAATCAGATCAATCCATTCGGCGCCGATTCGGTGAACCTTTTTGGGTATGGTGCGGGCATCATCTTTAATTGGAAACTCGATATGTTCGCCCAAAGTGCTCGTATTCGTTACGCGCAAGCGCAACTCGAAGAAGTCCGAGCGCTGGAGAAATTCGCGACGGGAGGCACGGGCGCGGAAGTCGAGACGGCGTATGCGGAAGTCGTGGATTGGCAAAAACGCGTCGATGCGTATTACAAGGCGGCGTCATTCGCGAAGAAGTGGATGATTTCGGTGCAGCAGGGCATCGATGTGGGCACGCGTGAAGACAAAGACGTGCTCGATCCGGCAAGGTCGTATGCGACAAACCGTTTTGCGTGGATGAACGCGACGATGGAACTGGATATGGCGATGAGTCGTTTGGCGAAAGCGACGGGCTGGGACGCGATTGCCCCGGATGGAACGTGAAGCTTACAATTCCATCATGATTCCGGCGACCCAGGTAGACGTGCCTATCAGCATTTGGTTGGTGCCGAGGCCCAAGTTCTGGTTGTACCATTCGCCGAAGAGGTGGATGTGGTTGACGCCGGTTTCCTGATCCAAGGCCGACATTTCTCGTCGCCCCAAGAAATCGAGCGGTACGGACAAACCAAGCGCCCAGTGCACGCCATAACTTGCGCCATAGGACACAACGCCGTCGACGGAGCCGCAATCATTACTGCCGAGCGAACACCACCACAAACCATACCCCAAACCGAGTTTGGCATACGGAACCACGGGGATATGCGTGCGGCGAAAGAGTTCGTCAAAACGAATCACCGCCGAAACGTGCATGGGCAGCATCGACAACGAGGTTTCATTTTTGCGTACGGGTGTGTCGAGGCCATACGTACCCACGCCAAATGCAGCGGCCGACGGAGCCACGTAGGCGAAT
>JBGAOI010000044.1:0-23951 GCA_044221885.1 Polyangium sp. (in: bacteria) | reverse complement strand
GCACGACCATTTCGAATTCACGATGGGATTCTTGGCCGGGCAACGGTCGTATTCGGATTCCTCGTTCAAGTTCGAAGACGGAAGCGCTGAAGGCATTGGCGGTGGTGGCCTGGTCAAACCCTTTACGCGGGCGCCTTTCGACAAGGCGACGGTTCTTGGGCTCCGTTACGACGTACGCCTCGTCATGAGTTACATTCGCATGACCGTTGGATTCGACGTTCCATTTCCGACGTACAAAGTCAGCGGTACGACGGTGCCCGAAGACGTCAATGGCACATTACGCCAAGTCACCGTGCAATCGCTCTCGGCTAAAGAATTGCGTTTTGGCATTGGCGCGGAATATCCCTTCACCAAGGTCGCCATTTTCGCTGATTTGATCGGTGGTGTGCATTGGGTCGACACGGAGTTGGCGATTGACGGATACAAAGCCAACTATGCGGCGACCAATTTCGCATTTTCCGCTCGTGCAGGTCTCCGCGGCTACGTGCGCAAATGGTTTTTCGTCACCGCCACAGGCGAAGCCGGTTTGGTTGGCGACTTGATTTGGAATGCCGAACTCGCCGTTGGTTTCGCTTCCCCCGAACCTTGACGCATCGATCCCCAACAACCGCAATAAAAACGGGTTCGTAATCACGAACCCGTTGGTGCTGCAACGATCTCATCTGGCCGCGAAGCCTATCGAAGGACGTTCGCGACCTCAGCCATCACGGCGAGATGTTGTAGATGAACACGAAGAACGTGCCGAGTACGGCCACTGCAATGCCGAGAAGCTTGGGCACAGTCCAGTCGTCGGTAACTGTGGGTACGATGGATTCGTTCGCCATGGTGTCTCCAGAAAACGTTGGACGTCGGTTTACCGAAGTCCCGAGGGTGAGGACTTGGTGCCACCGAACGAGCATCGCGTCAACTCAGTTGATGGTTCATGCGGAAGCGGGGGTTGATCGGACGACGAGCACCGACGCATGGGCACTGCGGGCGACTTTTTCGGCCACGCTTCCAAGCGCCACACGGGCGATGCCCGTGCGCCCATGCGTGCCGATGACCACGAGATCCGCGCCGAGTGTTTCTGCCGTGCGAATGATCGTTGCTGCTGCGTCGCCTTCGATGACGCGCGTTTCCGCTTTGATACCAAGCCGTTCGACGATCGCGTCAAGTCCTGCTCGAGCACCCACGCGCATTTGTTCGATAAGCTCCGGAGGCGGAACGATCGGTACCCCGCCAAACGGTACGGTCAAACCCATCGCCGGAGAAGGCATCACATCCAGCGCAAATAACACGACGAGTTCTGCCGAGTTTTTCTTGGCCACTTCGGCAGCCGCCGAGACCGCCGGCAGCGAAGAATCCGAGAGATCCGTCGCGACGAGGATCTTGTTTGTCTTGGTCTGAGGTCGTGCGATGTACACCGAGCAATGTCCGTACCGGACAATCCGTTCCGCAACACTACCGAGAAGCAACCGCACGATGCCCGACAAACCTCGACTCGCCGTCACGATCAACGTGGCTTGAACTTCTTCTGCGACACGCAGGATCGCACCGTCTGCGGCACCGCTCTCGATGCGAATGTCGAAGTCATTGGCGGCGCGTCCCGTGAGCGCTTTGACCCGATCTTCCACTGCCGCTGCAGCGCGGCTTTCGGCGTGAATCACGGCTTCCATGTCGGCCTGCACGGCTTGCGGGAAAAGCGGCGAAGCACGCAGGATTTCATGAACGACGTGACAAACCACGAGCTTCTTGTCGGCTCCAGCGAGTTCATGCGCAACGCGAAGGGCTTCATCCGCCGCGTCACTCAAGTCGGTCGCTACCAGCACCACTTCATACAGGCCCATACGCTCTCCTCGAGCGCCCACCTTAGAAGGTCTCGATGCATCGTTCAACGCAGTCCGTCATCGATGTGCAGAAGTGGCGTCGAAGACTGGATCGAGCTGACAAACCCAAGCGCGTCAACGCGCGATCGGCGTTTCGTCGAGCCGTCGATAATTCCCATGCCAATACACGAGCGGGCGATCCTCACCCCGCACGTTGGATGCAACCACAAGGCCCACGTAGATGATGTGATCGCCAGCATCGATCACGCGATCCACGCGACAATCGAGCCACACGAGCGCATCGTTCAGGACGGGTGCACCTGTTTCGGCGCGGACGAAATCGCGGAGCAGTTTGTCGGATCGATCGTCTTCCGTGCCTTTGCCAGCAAACAGATCCGACAAGGGTCGTTGATGCTCGGCCAGAACGTTGATCGCAAAACAACCCGCATCTCCCACTTTTTCGCCCGTACGAGCGCGTTTGTCCGCGCAGAACAAGACCAACGGCGGATCGAGTGACACGGACGTGAACGAACTCGCCGTCATGCCATACGCCGCTCCGTCATGGTTCGTCGTGACGACCGTCACGCCGGAAGCGAATTGTCCAAGGGCCTTGCGAAAGGTGCTCGCATCGATGGGCATCGCTTCACTTTAGGTCGCGACAGCGAACTTGGCGAGATGGTTGGCCACGCAGCAAGGATCGCCGCGTCACTTGTTGCGCGAGACGCAATAGGCCGCGCCGATCATGCAGATGGCTGTGCTGGACATCAGCGCGACGTACAGGGCGCGCGACGAGTTCATGACGAACCGGCCTGCAGTCATGCAGATCATGCTGAGTAGCGCCAATACGACGCCGTAGAGGATCCAATTGGGTTGTCGGAGAAGCATGAGATTCCTTGGATGTGGCGATGCTATCCAAGGCGGGGCGGGGTTTGTCAAGGTATTACTGCACCATGCCGATGCGTTGATCGCACGGACGTTCTTTTTCGTCCTGATGCAGACCGGCAATGCGTAATGGGCTCGCGTCTTTCAACGCAATGGCACTGCGAACTTTCGACAGAATGAGCGCATCCAAATTGCCGCTCGAATAATCCGTATGCGTTCCTCCGCAGCTTGAACGAGGATCTCCACCGCCAACTGATTCTGGGCCCGCACCTCCGCGCAAAACGAACATATGCGTTCCGCCCGTGTATTGCGAAAGCTGTCGGAATACCACTTGTCCCAGGGCATCCATTCCCGACGCAGCAATGCTGAAGATCTGAATGCCATTGTGATTGGCGTCCTGCATGGCCGTTACATAACCTTCATCATTTGTGTAATCGAGGTGCGGCGGAGCGTCCCCGATCAAGAACACGAGACGTGCAATCGATTCAGGTTTGAACTTCAATGTTCGCACCGCAACGCGCACGGCTTCATTGACGTGTTCGGGCGTATCTCCTCCGCCTTGTGCTTGAAGCGCCGCAATGCGACCTTGCAATCCGACCACGTCGGTCGTCATTTGATGGGTTCGAGTCACGAAGGCATCGCCGCGATCTTTGTATTCGACGAGCCCCACGCGGGGCCGAATTCCCACGGTGCTCAAAGAACGAGACACTTTCTCTAGCGTATCCCGCAAAGCATTGATTTCTTCGGACATCGATCCGGTCGTATCGAGGACGAACGCGACGTCGATCGTTTGTGCGTCGGGTAAAACGCGAAGTTTGGGCAACGTCAAGTCCACGATTCCATCACCAGCGCCGGCTCGAAACGATTGCGCAACAGTCGCATCTTGGCAATGCGCTGTCGCCGTGAAGTCGTCGCCATGAAATCCTTCCGCGCGCGGGAAAAGCAAGGCGCGTCCAGAACTCGTCGTCATGAAGTCGCGGGTTTTTCCGGAAGCATCACGCACCGTCACATTGCAGCTCGGGATGGGTTTTCCTGCGGCATCGCGAACCACGAGAAATCGGCGCACGGATACGTCAATCGACGAAGCGCCCCGGCTTTTTTCTATCGTGAGCCACCGGCCGAATTCGCGGAAATTGGCATTGTCGTCCCATTCGCCAGTTTTCACGCCCGCAGCCAATTGCGTCGAGCTGCTGTCCGCGGCGCTTGTCGCGCCCATACGTACGGCCGGACGCACCGAGCGATGCGATCCAGCCAAACGCCCATGTCCGGACCCGAATCCCGAACCAGCACCAATTCCAGGGGCGGTCCCTGTTCCCGCGCCGTGACCCAATGTGCCCACCGAACCAAGGCCAATGCCTTCGCCACGCCCGCCGCCGCCTTCGCCCACACCCGTCAAACCAAGGCCACCATCGCCCCACATATGGCCCGTTGCGGCCACCGGATCCGGCGCTTTGCCCCAATGCGTATCAATGGGTGCTCCCAATGGTTCTTCCGGACCGACCGCGACAACGGCCGGAGTTTCTTTGACTTCGCTCCCGACAATGGGCGCTTGCAATGGTTCGTCCACGGGAGGTGCCGGCTTTTTCGCAACCAAAACCGGAGGATTCGTCGCAGATTCCGTATGCTTCAGCGGCTGCGTTGTCGAACACGACAATGCGAAAATCGACAACGTGCCAGCAGTGAAAAGAAGGGAATGACGTTTCATGGCGATTGACCCTGCGGAGAAAAAAGGTGCCCACGAATCGAACCTGGCAGCCGAGCCATTGCCCATGCTGCCGTCTGTCGTCTCGATTCTGCGGCGCGATCCGAGTACGCCGAGCGACGAAAGTTCCCAGAGAAATTCGTTCCGCGGTTCAAGCGCCAGAGATGCGGAAAATGCCGCATCTTCGCGTCATCTCTCGCACGAGCCCGAGATCGTGCCTTCGGCACGTGAGCATCGGTGTCTAAATTTCACCCTGCAACATGACTTGGGTCAAAATGTAATTCGTGACCAAGATCGACACGCAACTTTCGACGACGGCATTCGTCGTCGCCAGGCCCACGCCGCGTGCGCCGCCCGAAGCATAAAAACCGTGGCGACAAGCAATGGAACAAATCAAAAATCCAAACACGGAGCTTTTGATGATGCCCATGAACAAATCTTTGGGCACTGCGGTATTGCGAATGCTGTTCAAGAAAATACCGTAATCACCACCGAGCCAAACAATAGAAACAACATAGGCTCCGAGCATGCCCACCGACGTGTAGAGAATGCATAACAACGGTCCCATGACCGTCCCCGCCAAAAGCCGCGGCGAAAGCAAATATTGAACGGGACTGACGCCCATCGTCGTAATCGCGTCGATTTGCTCGGTCACGCGCATATTGCCAAGTTCGGCGGCCATTGCGCTGCCGGCGCGCGCCGTGACCATGATCGCCGAAAACACAGGCGCAACTTCCCGCGCCAAACTCACCGCAACAATTCCTCCAACTCGTCCCTCGGCGCTGAACGCTTTGAGGGCATACGTTGTTTGAAGCGCCAGAACCATGCCGCTGAATGTACCGGTCAAACCCACGATGAAGATCGACTGCACGCCGATGTAGTCCATCGCCGCGAGCATCTGACTGACTCGAAACGGCGGCCGAAATAGCCATGCCAACGTTTGGAAAGTCAAACTAACCGTCATCCCGACGCTTTCGAACACCGACAAAATCGGTCCGAAGATCCGTTGCCAGATGCTTACTTCGGGATCAGCCACGGGCGCCACTTCTATCACGCATCGAGGGAAAGACCGATCGCTCGGCACAAACCTTCATGAAGCTCGCGGGATCGGCTTCCCGTTGCCTCGATACGCGCCGAACGAGAACCGGTCGCGTCGAGGTCGAACATGATGCGCAACGCGTCGCCGCCAAGCGCTGCCTCGAACGGCTTGCCCCATTCGACGACGAGCAGCGCGCCTTCACCGCGACGATCGCGCAGGCCGAGGTGTGCAAGTTCTTCTTCGTCGGCGACGCGATACAAGTCCGCGTGCGTGATCGCCACATGAGCTTCGTATTCATGCATCAACGTGAACGTTGGACTCGTGATCGGTTCGTTCGGTGAAACGCCGAGGGCTCGAGACAAAGCGCGCGTGAAAAAGGTTTTGCCCGCGCCCAAGTCCCCGGAAAGAATGAGCAAATCTCCGGGTCGCAGCAGCGTGGCCAGCGCTCGAGCCAGTCGAATCGTCGCGCGGCGTGTGGGAAGAGGAACGGTCGTCACGTCGAAACCAATGCGTCTTCGCAGTCGTAACACCAAGCACTACGCTTGCGCCACGGTCTGCACTTTCGTGCGCAGAACCTGTGTGTCTACTGTAGATCCGCCAGCTCGAACGAACGAAACGACAGGTTTGTCTGGGACAAGATTGTCAAGACAATCGACGTCGTCGTCAACGCACGAGACGTGTACCGAGTTGTCGCGGAAGTTTTCGTTGTCCGCCAAATCCACGCGCATCTGTCGTCCACAAGGCCGATTCGGCAGCGGCCAACGTGTCGGCAGCTTTGCGATGCCGCGCTTTGACTTCCTCTGGATCCCGCGTTCCTTGCAGCGGTAAACCTTTCACGGCGGACCATGCCAGCACCGCTGCATCACGTCCCAAACCCGCCCAGATGCTCGGCGGATCCGCATGTTGTCGCATCCACTCGACGAGCATGGGGTTCGAGATGGCTCGCGGATCGATCGGATACACGCCGGCAGTTGCGGCCAACGTTCCTTTCGGGAGCGAAACGCCATCGAGGTCGAGGCCGACTGCGGTTTGTATCGACGTACCTGAAATGGCGAGGAGCACGTCCGAAACGCATGAGCCGTAAGCAACGACGCCGCCGATGCCCCGCCAAGATGGCGGCAATCGTTGGCACTCAAACGATTCCGGTAAGCCCATGTCCACCGTGCCCTTGTCACCGACCCACACAATCTGTCCTGGTTTTACTTGAGGAACCCCGGCACGAGGTTTACTCGAAGCAACAGATGGCGCGAGTGCTGTTACCAGTGTTTGTCGAAGACGATCGGGATCTTCACCCATGACGAACACAAACGGCGATGACGGGGCGGACGGAGCTGGTGGATGAAGGAGCACGACCGGCACGGATGTTCGAGTTGCAAACGTTGCGGTGATGGTCGCTTCTTCCCGATCGATCCCGGCAATGATGATGGCTGCGCCATCGGAGACGAGACCTTCGAGAGCATCTTCGATGCCTTCGACACGACCGAGATCATCACGACTTGCAAGGCGCGCATCGGAGCCGGGCAAACCCAGACCAAACGCGATGCCCCGCGCGACTTCGGCTCCGCGTTTTCGCGTGTCGTTGGAGCGGACTGGAAGGACAAACCCGAGCGTTGGGGCTTCCACGCGTGCTTCGCCGCCACCTCCGCGAGCCAGGGCCGCGATCGCATCGGCGCGAGATCCGAGCAGTGAACTCGACTTTTCGAGCAGCTGTGTGGCGAGCGATTGGTCTTTCGTGGCCAAGGCCCATTCGGCGAGACGCGTGACGAGAATCGTTTGAACAGCAAGTTCTTCGTTTGTCGGGTCTGGATTTTTCGCGCGACGTTTCTCGAGGATGGGGAGCAGTTGATCCATGGGAACGCTGCCGGCGAGATCGTCGAGTTTTGCGCGGATTTCCGCGCGATTTTCCACACCCGCCTCATGCAGCCATGCGAGCATCAAGTCGATGGCTTGGCCGTAACGTTTGGCGCCCATCGCGCTCGTCGAGAGTTCTTCGTTCAGGAACATGCGCGCGTGGGTGTCGATGAGTTTTCCACGCAGCGGCAAGAGTTTGTCGAGAGCAGCTTCGGGTTTTCCCGTGCGGCGAAGGGCAGCGCCCTCGATCATTCTGGCGAGATCCGCAGTCGTTCCGCGCCCATGCGTGGCTGTGGATGCGCGTGTGCTGCGTTCGCGTGCGCGGGCGATGTCCCCACGTTCGAGCGCGATCCACGCGAGCATCACGTCGGCGACGGGAACCAGAGGATCGTTTGCGTATTGTTTTTCAAAAGCGACGATACGCCCTTCGAGCTCGAGGCGTTCGGTACGGTTTGCTATGGCAAACGAGGCTGAGATCGCCCGCAGTTCGACCTGCGCCCGGACGACGGACGAAAGGGGAACCGTAGGAGCATCAGACTTGGGCGCACCGCCACAACCCGCTGCGATCCAAGCGCCGAGTGCGAGGACAAGGGGGATGCAGCGAATGCGACCGAGGCTTCTCCCCGACCCGACTCGAATGCCAGAAGATTGCGTCACGTTGACGTCCCCGTCAGCGTCCCACACATCGCCCACGACCTGCAAGCCGACGAGGTCTTGTGTCCTTCACATCGAAAGTTCAATCGCTTTTCGCCAAGACGCGGACCGCATTTCCTTTGCGCAAACTGCACTCGCTCACGGGCATCGTACCCGTTGACGATTTTATGGTGTTTCGCTTGTGGACGAACGCCAAGGCGTTTTGAGGAAAAAGTGCCATTCAATGCAGCCGTTCGCGAAATCGCCCACATGCCGTATCTGCTCGGGAAGTTTTACCACGCGCAATGGGGAACGTATGCGGGAGGACCGCTTGGGTTTGTCGCAGCATTTCGTGGTGATCTCGACGGGCGGTATTCGCCACGCAATGTGCAATGGGCGATCGAGCGTTATCCCGAGCGAGTTGCTCGTGATCCGAAAACGGCGCCCAAAGCTTGGGCGCGGGTTGACACATTTCGACTTTTGGCAACGGCGCGCAGCACCCCGGACGAAGTTGCCCTTGGCAATTCAGACTTGGTTTGGAGGTTTCCCCAACGTTTTCCCTGCCGCGTTATTCATTGGGCAAGTGGATGGGCGCGCGGAATGGACGGGCGCGAATCTACCCCTTGTTTCAACGGGGTTTGCCGAAATCCTGCGTCCAATAATGCTTGTATGTGGCGGTCGAGGAGTAAGCATACCCGACGCCCAGGTGCTTGAAGTTTCCGTTCATGATGTTGTTGCAATGCCCGGTACTGGTCATCCAACCGGCCACGACATTCGCGGGCGTCGTTTGTCCCGCTGCAATGTTTTCACCTGCAGAACTCCACAAATATCCGGCGTTGTCGATGCGCGCGCTAAAGGTCGAGCCATTGGATCCCGTGTGGCTGAAGAAATTCTTGCTCGCCATGTCCTTCGAATGGAAACGAGCCGCGCAACGGAGTTTCGTGTCCAGCGTCAATGCCGGCACCGCGGGTTTGGCTACGCCACCACATGTGGCACCAGCCGCGCGCTTCTGATTGACCAGCGTCAATACCTGGTTTTCGAAATCAGTCGAAGCCGCCGGCCACGTGCTCTCAAAATTGCACCATCCCGCAATGACATCCTCGCTACCCGTATTGATTGCCGCTTCCGGATCAAGTTCTACCGCGAGCGGTTCATCGAGACCGTCCGTCGATTCATCGTCCACTTCGCCCATACATCCCACAAGCACCAGCGTCGAGACAGCACCCAAGAATCCAAGTACCTTGCGCATTGCGGATCTCCTTCGCCCAGCACCCCATAACATTGGGGTCATGAGCAACCACCAACTGTATGCTGACGAGAAATACGAGTCAATTGCGCATGAACGTCGACCGCGCTTCAATCGAGGTGCATGTTTACAGCATTGATCATTTTATACGCAAAGCGTCAAGATCGTCCCGCCAAACCAACTTTATCGGCTCCCGCAGACGGAATCAACTACGCACCCGTGAATGAATTCGTCAGCGGCTCCTGCTTGCGCCCGACCAAAAGCAAGGCACGCACCACCACAGCAGCTCCACCCACAGCAAATTCCATCGTCCACAACTTGGCCCGTTGATTCGCCTTGTCGAGCTCGGGCTGGGCAGTTGCCGACACGCATTGTTTGGACAAACGTTATTCAGGTCGACGTTTACTTTGCCGAGTTCGAGCAAATTCGTTTGGCACGGTGCGTAGGCAACGACGCCACCAATACCCATCCACGACGGCGAGAATCGTTTGCATTCAAACGATTTCGTCGGCCTCATGTCCACGACGCTTTGGTCGCCAACCCACACAATCCGTCCTGGTTTGACCTGAGGAACCTCGCGCGAACTCTGCTCGAAGCAACATGGGGCGCGAGTGCCGTGACGAGTGTTTGTCGAAACCGATCGGGGTCTTCACCCATGACGAAAACCAACGGCGATGACGGGACCGCGGGAGCTAATGGATGAAGGATGTTCGTGTTGCGAAATTTGCGGCAATCGTCGCCTTTTCTGAGCGATCCCGGCGATGATGATGGCAGCGCCATGCGAGACGAGACCTTCGAGAGCATCTTCGATGCCTTCGATGCAACCGAGATCGTCACGGCTTGTCAGGTGCGCGTTGAACCCAGACAAACCACGTCCACACGCGATGCTGCGCGACTTCTTCGCTTCGTTTTTGCGTCTCGTTGCTCCCGACGGGAAGAACAAACCTGAGCGTGGGAGCTTCCACGCGTGCCAAGAATCGTTTGAGCAGCAAGTTCTTTGTTTGTCGGATCTGGATTTTTGGCGCGAGGTCTTTCGAGGATCGGGAGCCGTTGCTCCATGGAAATGTTGCCGGCAAGATCGTCGAGTTTTGCGAGGATTTCGGCGCCATTTTCACGCCTGCTTCATGGAGCCACGCGAGCATCGAGGTGATGGCTTGGCCGTAACCACTGGCACCCATCGCGCTCGTCGAGCGTTCGTCGTTCAGGAACATGCGCGCGTGTCCATCGATGCCTTTTCCACGCCACGGCAAGGGTTTGTCGAGAGCTACTTCGGGTTTTCCCGCGCGGTGAGGGGCGGCGCCTTCGCTCATCGAGGCGAGATCCGCAGTCGTTCCGTGCCCATGGCCACGTGTGCGGCGATCTCCGTACGTGCGAGTGCGATCCACACGTGCATCACATCGACGACGGGAACCAGCGGATCGTTTACGTATTGTTTTTCAAAAGCGACGAGGCGCCCTTCGAGCTCGAGGCGTTCCCAGCGTTTGTCTCCACAAACGAGGCGGAGACCGACCCTCGTTCCACCTGTGCCCGGACGACCGACGAGAGGGGAACGATGGGCGTGTCGGACTCGGGCGCACCTGTGCAACCTGCTGCGATCCAAGCATCAAGCGCGAGCAGGAGGCGATGGGGTGAATGCGACCGAGGCTTCGTCCCAACCCGACTTGTACGCCAAAAGATTGCGTTACCTTGACGTCCCCGCCAGAGTCCCATACATCGCCCACTGCCTGCAAGCCGACGAGGTCTCGTGTCCTCCACATCGAAAGATCAATCGCTCTTCGCCAAGAACCGTCGCGCATTTCTTTTGCGCAAGCTGCACTCGCTCACGGGCATCGTACCCGTTGGCGGTTTTATGGTGTTTCACTTGTGGACGAACGCCAAGGCGCTCGGAGGACAAGAGCCATTCGATGCAGCCGTTCGCGAAATCGCGCACATGCCGTATCTGCCCGTTCTCGAATGGGGCTTGATTCTTTTGCCGCTGTTGTTTCACGCGGGATATGGGGTCAAGCTGGCGCTCGAGGCTCGGTACAACGTGACGAAATACAGCACGTCGCGAAATTGGGCCTACACGCTGCAACGGATCACGGGCATTCTCGCATTTCTCTTCATTGGGTTTCACCTGTACGGATTTTGGTGGAAAAAGTTCAACAACACATTGGCGCCAGATCAATTCTATACGCGTCTTTGTGAACAAATGTCTTCGACGCATGCGGGAATCCCCGTCATTGCGCTCGTTTACATCTTTGGCATCGCGGCGTGTGTGTATCACTTCGCCAATGGTCTTTGGGGATTTTGCTTTTCCTGGGGCATTACAGTCTCCAAACGATCGCAACAAATGGCGGCCTGGGTATTCGGCATTCTCGGCGCGGCCGTGTTTTTCTTGGGCGCCAATACCATCATTCACTTCGCGACGGGCAAAGGCATTTTGCAAGAGCACTTCATGCATACGGATGAAGGTACGGGTTCGCGAACGTGCAACGATATTCGCGAAGAAGCGCTGAAAGCTCGAAATGCGCAAGCGACAAACCCTTGAATCGATTGGTCTCGAGCGACAGCGTTGACGGAGCATTGAATCGATATGGCTGGCAAAAGCACGAACCGGAGTGAAGGGGGCAGAGTTCGACGGGTGATCGTCGTCGGTGGAGGTCTCGCGGGCCTCATGACGGTCATCAAATTGTGCGAAGCGCGCGTTCCCGTCGATTTGATTTCCCTCGTCCCTGTCAAGCGATCGCATTCCGTCTGTGCCCAAGGCGGCATCAATGCGTCGGTGAATACGAAAGGCGAAGGCGATAGCCCGCAAATTCACCTGGAAGAAACAGCGTATGGCGGCGACTTTTTGGCCAACCAACCACCCGTCAAGGGAATGGCCGAAGCGGCGCCCGGCATTGTCTTCATGCTCGACCGCATGGGTGTGCCTTTTAATCGTACGCCCGAAGGTTTGCTCGATTTTCGTCGATTCGGTGGTTCGCTGTTTCATCGCACTGCTTATGCCGGCGCAACGACAGGACAACAACTCCTGTATGCCCTCGACGAACAGGTTCGGCGATACGAACTCGAAGACGTAACGGATGAGCATGGGTTTACGATTGCGGGCGAAAAGATGGTCCGCAAATTCGAGTTTTGGGACTTTTTGCAGTCCGTACTGGACGATAGCGGAACTTGCGTCGGGTGCGTCGCGCAAGACCTCAAGACGATGGAGATTCGTTATTTCCAAGGCGACGCGGTTGTTTTGGCAACGGGTGGACTTGGCATTGTATTTGGCCGCTCCACGATGAGCGTCATTTGCACGGGCACGGCGGCAGCGAGCGTGTATCGGCAGGGCGCGGTGTATGCGAATGGTGAATTCATTCAAGTGCACCCGACGGCGATTCCTGGTGCGGACAAACTGCGCTTGATTTCGGAAAGTGCCCGTGGCGAAGGTGGCCGAGTGTGGGTTCCGAAAGATGCTTCGGACAAACGCGAACCCAAAGACATTCCTGAAAAGGAACGCGATTATTTCCTGGAGCGAATGTATCCGGGATATGGAAACTTGGTGCCGCGCGACATTGCCTCGCGAGCGATCTTCAAGACGTGTTTTCACGAGAATCGCGGCGTGTTTAATGGGAAAACAGGCCGAAATGAAAACGAAGTTTACTTGGACCTGACGCACAAACCGGAACACTTTTTGCGTACGAAGCTCGGCGGTATTTTGGAGATCTATGAAAAATTCGCCGGCGTCGATCCGTACAAGAATCCCATGAAGGTATTTCCAGCCGTGCATTATTCGATGGGCGGCTTGTGGGTCGATTTCGAACGCGATGCGCGTGGGTCTTTGCGCCTAGGTTCGCCGCGGAACCACGCGACGAACATTCCGGGGCTCTATGCCGTGGGCGAAGTGGATTATCAATACCACGGCGCGAATCGATTGGGCGCGAATTCGCTTTTGTCGTGCATCTACGGCGGTATCGTTGCCGGACCGGCCGTGGCCAGTTACCAACAAAGTTTGGCGAAAAGTGCGTTCGACCTGCCAAAATCAATCTTCGAGAAGGCAGAAAAGAAATGCCGCGAAGAATATCAAGGCATTCTCGAGAAAAATCGGGACGCGTCGGATACGGAAAATCCGTATCGATTGCATCAAGAATTGTCCGAAATCATGTTGCGTGATTGCACCATTGAACGGGACAATGCGGTGCTCGATGGCGTCATCACCAAAATTTCGGAATTCGACGAACGCTTCAAAAAAGTCTCGTGCGCGGACCGATCGCAACGTGTCAATCAAAATGCCCAGTTCATTCGGCATTTGGAAAATATGCTGGCTCTTTCGCGCGTGATTGCGGAAGGCGCGCGACGCCGGGACGAATCTCGCGGAGCCCATTACAAGCCGGCCTTTCCAAGGCGCAATGATGCGGAATATTTGCGCACGACGCTGGCTCGATACAAAGGTGAAGGTGAAGTCGAGTTCATCCGTGAATTCGATTATTCCTGTGCCGGAAAACCGAACCATGTGACCGATTCGGTCGATACGAGCCTCGTGGCGCCCCGTGAACGTAAATACGAGCAAGCGGGCGCAGCGAGTGCGGCAGCAACGGGGAAGAAGTGACCATGGCCAAAGACACGACAAACGCAGACAAGGGCACCGGCCGCCTCGTTCAACTCCGCATCAAACGGCAGGACGGCCCGGAATCTCCGGAAACGAAGCGGTGGGAGGAATTCAAGGTTCCTTATTTGCCGCAGATGAACGTCATCAGCGCGCTTCAACAAATACAGAAAGACCCGCGTACGTCGGACGGCAAAGCCGTAGCGCCTGTCGTGTGGGAATCGGCGTGCCTCGAGGAGGTCTGCGGCGCGTGCACGATGGTCATCAATGGGCGCGTGCGTCAGGCATGTTCGGCCTTGGTGGACAAACTGTCTCCGAATGGCGAACCCATTGTTATCGAGCCCATGACGAAGTTTCCGCTGGTTCGGGACCTCGTGGTGGACCGCGGGCGCATGTTCGAGGACATGAAGCGGGTACATGCGTGGATCGATATCGACGGCACGCATGACTTGGGCCCCGGGCCGCGAGAATCGGCGGAGCAGCAAGAAGAGCGTTATCCGCTATCGCGTTGCATGACGTGCGGGTGTTGTTTGGAAGCTTGTCCGCAATATGGACCGACATCCAAGTTTGTCGGGCCGTTTGCGGTGAACTTGGTGCGTCTTTACAACATGCATCCATCGGGTGAGATGCATAAGAATGCGCGTCTCGAATCGGTCATGGACGAGGGTGGAGTTCAGGATTGCGGCAAATCGCAGAACTGCATCGAGGTTTGTCCGAAGGACATTCCGCTCGTGGACAGCATTTCGTCGGTTTCACGCGACGCCACGAAGCGGCTCTTGTTTGGTTGGTTGTTGAAGTAGTTGCCCAGCCCCGCGGTGCAATGACGAGGCTGTCGCAGAAGTTGGCACGACGGTGCGTCCCGACACACGCCCCTATGCTTGAAGAGAACGTCTCATAACTCGCCACGTCGTTCGTCCCGACACACGCCCCAGGTTAAAACCTGGGGCTACTCCATGAAAAAATCCTCGCCCTGCCGGGCTCGGATTCACCGCGAGGAATGTTGTGTTCTTATCGTGAATTTTTGAGGAATTCGCAGAAGAAACCATTTCTCTCATTGAATCAACAACGCCAGTCCCGAATGGCAATGAGGGACTTTTCATGGAGTAGCCCACGGTTTTAACCGTGGGCGACGTTACGCAATAGACGCACAAAAAAACCGCGGATGAGGAGCCGCTGTTTCAGGCTCACTGCATCCGCGGGAAATAACCTTGGATCAGAATTCTCGTCCGTGTCTGACCCACGATTCTGTTGCGTATGGATCTGCCGGTTCAGCATCCGGCACGTCCGTTGCCGGTGTAATCGGTAGATGCGCCGAGTTCACGCCTTTCATATCGGGCGTGGTGTTGTTTGTCTCGATTAACCACGAAATCGTTGCCAACGTCCCGAACACGGCCAGGACGAGCAACGAAATCATCGAGCAGGCCAAAGGCAACCGCGTTCGAGCGCTTTCCACTTGCAACATCGCCAGTGTCACAATTTCCTCCATGTGTTGCGGGCAAGTCAAAATGGGCAAAGCACCATGCCCGACCATCGAGCACTTTTTGACTCGTCCCTCGAATGACTCTCGTTCGGAATTCGCATGTGTCGTCGAACGAGAGCCGCCTAATATAATGCCGAAAATGACAAAATGCCATCGAAATGAAATGGCGCTAGGACAAAAAATGTCCGCGATCCACCGTGTTCATCGACAGCAGAATGTAATGAAACGACTGTGATTACAGCCAAATCACAACACTGCGCATGGTGACGCAGAGAATGGCACAAGTGCCCGTGTCGTCACGTCAAGACCGTTCCGAGGATTGGATTCCAAGGAAACTCGGTCGCATCTGCAATGCGTGCTACGGGGTCGAAAGAGGAGCATGTTTGGTATCGCAAATGCATAATGCATGAAATGGGCCGCGGGCGCAGAAGCCTTTACAGACTCACTGCACCCGCGGGAAAAGCCTGCGTTTGGGGGCTCCACGCCATAAGCGTTCCACTACCCCAAATGCGTTACATCAGGATCAGAATTCACGTCCGTGTCTGACCCAAGATTCCGTCGCATATGAATCCGACGATTCTGCATCCGGCCCATCTACAGCCGAATCGCTTGTGTGCATCATCTGTGCCGACGTTGCTCCCCGCAAATCAGGGGCCGAATCGTTTGTCTCGATCAACCACGACACGAATCCAAGCGCCCCGAAAACTGCCAGGACGAGCATTGAAATCACAGTGCATACCAAGGGCATTCGCGTTCGAGCGCGGTCGACATGCAACATAGCCAATGTCACAATTTCCTCCTCGAGTTACCGACGAATCCCGAAAAATGCGCAAATGAATGCGCAATACCTGACCCCCAGGCATTTCAAGACCCGTTCATTGAATGACGCTCGCTCGGGACGACATCCAATTCTTTCGTCCAACGAGCGGCGCCTATCATAACGCGCGAAATAACAAACGCCATCCAAATAAAATGAGGCTGGGACAAGAAATGTCCTATCCAAAATAGCCTGTCATTACGCCTCGAATGACGCTCGACTGCTCAACAAGCCATGCCGAGACCTATTCCAGATCACGTTGTCGGCACGAAAAATTTCACAAACACTTGCACGCTCGTCGACCGCGAAATTCCGCAGGACACGCCGTAAATCCCCGATTCAATACGGAATATCAACGATATGGCCAGAACCCACTGCCCGGCATCATCATCCCCGGATTCAGACCCCCACCAAGCGGATACATGCTCCGGTTGTTCTGGAGCGAATTCAAAATCTGCGGCGCCATGAGGTGACTCAAGTACGTGCACGTGTGATGCGCCTGGTACGTCGGACCGCAACCCACCCACGCTCCCAAAGAACTCCGCGTTCCGTCGTCCGCGTATTGCACCACTTCACCCGTCGGCAACACGCTCAGCCACGCATGCTGCTCGCCGCCTTTCGACGCGTGCAAGTACCCAACGTTGCCAAGCTGTTTGTCCCCTGGACCCACGACGTTGCCGGTCGGTTCCAGGAGCGCCACGGGGTCGTTGTTCGAATCCCACACCCGACCGCCTCGATCGATCGTCATCTGCTGGTTGTCGTTCACGAGGATGCGCCCGTCAGGAAAAACATCCACGACCGACGTCGCGACAATCCAACGTGCACGCGGAATCTCGAGCGGCGCACCTCCACGGGCCCAGTTCGCAGGAGGCGTATGCGAACAGCCGACAAGTCCGGAAAGACAAACCGCGGTGAACATCAACGAGCGCAACATCGATCCCAGGATAGCGCAACAACTGCCCCTGAGCCGTGAAGGCTACTTTTGGGTACGTCAGACTTTCTCGACGGACTGTTTGCCCAACAGTCCCGTCGGCTTGACCAAAAGCACCCCGATGAGAACCGTGAAGACGAGAACGTCTTGAAGGCCCGAGTACTGCGTGAGCTTGGTCAATTCACCGATGATGCCGATGAGCAACCCACCAAGCATCGCGCCAGGAATGCTGCCGATGCCGCCAATGACGGCCGCGACAAACGCGCGCGTGCCAATCACGACACCCATCGTCGGATACGCTTGTGACTGATCGAGGCAGTAGAGGACAGCACCAAGAGCTGCAAGCACCGAGCCGGTGATGAACGTGATCGCAATGACGCGCGAAGTGCGAATGCCCATGAGACGCGCGGCTTCGATGTTCACACTGAGCGCACGCATCGCTTTGCCCATCCACGTTTTGTGCACGAGGAATTGAAGCGCGAGCATCGTCGAGAACGCCGTGATGAAAATGACTTTGCGTGTGTGTTCGATGGGCAAAAGTTGCGGATAACCGCGGTATTGCGCCGTGAACAAAAGCTGCGCGAGGTTCTGCAAAAGCACGCTCATGCCGAGTGCGGTCACGAGTGGCGTGATGCGCGTGTTCGCTTTGCCTTTGCCTCGTGCCCGGAGCGGCTCATACGCGATGCGTTCGACCAACATGCCGAGCACGCCGGCAAACGCCATGGCGATGAGCGTTCCGCCGATGCCAGCGACGAGCGGAGCGTCTTTCCCGCCCAACCCCGTGATGGCGAACAGTCCGACAAACGCCGCCATCATGAAGACTTCGCTGTGGGCGAAGTTGATGAGCTTCAAGATGCCGTAGACCATCGTGTAGCCAAGCGCGACGAGAGCAATCATCGACCCTTGGGCGAGCCCTGTGATGAGGGCATTGACGATCTTCATGAGCATGGAGCCACCAAACCTCGAGCCTCGAAACAGCGGGCAGAGGGTACTCGAAACAAGACCCAAGCGGGAAGCGAGGGAAGCGCGTGAACCGTATCGGCTCAGCGTTTTTCGTTCACTGCCGCGTAATACGTGAATTTCTTGTTCTTGATCTGCACGATGACAATCGACTTATCCGCGTTGCGGTTCGGATCGATCGTGATCGTTCCTGTTGCTCCGGCAAACCCTTTCGTATCCGCGATCGCGTCGCGAATGCCTTCAGGCGTGTCCGACTTCGTCCGTCCAATGGCATCGAAGAGCAGTTTGGCCGAGTCGTACCCCATGGCCGAGAGGCTGGTTGGGTCGCGTTTGAAACGCGTCTTGTACGATTTGAGAAACGCTTGGGCATTCGGCCACGGCACATCCGGTGCGTAGTGGTTTGTAAAGTACGCACCATCGAGCTCGTCGCCCGCATCCGTCAAGAGCGTGTCTGCATCCCAGCCATCGCCCCCGACAAACTTGCTTCCAGGCACGCCCGCCGCCTTGGCTTGACGCGCGATCGGCACCATCGCGTTGTAGAAAATCGGCGCGTAGATCAGTTCGGCTTTCGAGTCCCGAATCTCGTTGATGTACGTCGTGAAGTTTGTCTCGGTCTTGAGGAAACTTTTCTCGATGACGATCTCGGCCCCGAGCTTCTTGGATTCGTCGCGGAACTGCTGAGCCAGGCCCGATGAATACACATCGTCGGACGCGAACAAGATCGCGACCTTCTTTTTGCCCATGGTTTTCACGACAAACTCAGCGCCCATCTTGCCTTGAATGTCGTCCGTGAAGCAGACGCGGAAGATGAAGGGACCGATTTGCGTGACTTCCGGTGCTGTCGCGGAAGGGGAGATCATCGGGATCTTGTGCTTGTTGGCAACGAGGCCACCCACCATTGAACGGGATGAAGTGACTTCTCCAAGCAACGCCACGACCTTGTCGCGGGTGATGAGCTGCAAGACTTTGTTGTTCGTCTCTTGCGGCGTGGACTTGTTGTCTTCGTAGAGAACCTTGATCTGTCGGCCTTTGGCGCCACCAGCTTGGTTCACTTCGTCAACGGCCAGCTCGATACCTTCTTTGGTCTCGATGCCGAACTGCGTCTCAGCCCCGGACAAACTCAAGTACGCGCCAACTTTCCAAGGCTCTTGCGTGCCTTGGGGCGTGGTTGCGCCACCGGCGGGATCCGGAGTGGGATCGGGGTTTTTCTTGTTGGGGTCGCACCCGGCGAAAGACAACGCCGTCGCACTGACTACCGCGAGCGCCAAGAGCTGCCTTCGTTCCCAACCTGGTCGTCCGACCATCACTGCTCCTTCTCGTCCGTGTCGCGACCGCGCAAAGCCGCGCCGGGGATAGGTACCATCATCACAAGGAAACGTCAGCATTCTGCGCACCTGAAGATGCGCTCGTGCTGACGCGACGCGCCCAGACGAACCGCTCCACGTTGCCCTTTGGCCCCGGAACAGCACTGTCGACCTCGCCAACGATCTCGAATCCTGCCGCAGTGACGGCATTTCGTGCCGTTTCGATGGCTTCGCTCCGAACCTGTTGATCCCGAATAACCCCGCGTCCCTTGGAGACGGCTTCGCGACCCGCCTCGAATTGGGGCTTGACCAGCGCCAAGAGGTTTTTGCCAGGATCCAGAATCGCCGCGATCGGGCCGATCAGTTTACTAATGCCAATGAACGAGGCATCCACGACGACGAGATCGAGTCCCTCGGGGAAGTCCTCGCGCACGAGATCGCGCGCATTCGTTCGCTCACGAACGGTTACGCGCGGGTCCGAGCGGAGTTTGTCCGCGAGCTGGCCATGGCCGACATCCACGGCGACGACGTGCGCCGTACCTCGTTGCAACAAGCAATCCGTGAATCCGCCCGTCGAAGCGCCCACGTCGAGACATCGGGCACCAACGACCTGCAAACCGAGTTGCGAAAACTCTTCGAGGGCATGATCGAGTTTGTCTCCGCCACGTGAGACAAACTTCGGTGATGCCGCGAGCTCGAGATGAGCATCCGGGGCCACGAGCATGCCAGGTTTGTCGATACGTACCGGTCCGCTCGTGACTTTGCCGGCCATGATGAGCGCTTGAGCCTTCGCGCGTGAGTCCGCGAGCCCTCGCGTGACGAGCAGTGCATCCGCACGTACACGAGCTGTCGAACGCGTCATGGCTTGAAGTCGTCACCGTGAATGGCGCGAGCGACAGCCCAAAGGCCCTCACCGATGCGCGGACCTGGGCGTAACGCATCCGAACCGACGGGCCGAATGCGCCCTTCTTTCACCGCTCGAAGTTCCTTCCAACCTGGAGCATCAGTCACGCGTTCCTTCATCGACTTGGTCGCTTGCATGTCCGTCGCTCCATCGAGAAGCACATCGGGATCGAGCGTGAGCAAGTGTTCGAGGCCCACGGTGGGATAAGGGCCGCCTTTGACCACGACGTTGTCGGCGCCGGCTTCACGTAAAACTTCATCCGTAAAACTTCCCGGACCTGCGGCGATCACAGGTGCGATGTCGAAAGCAAACAGCACGCGCACGCGAGGTTTGCCCTGAAGCTTTGTTTTCAAAGTATTTTGTTTGGATTCGATTTCACGCACGACGCGTTCCGCACCTTCGCTGTGACCAACACGTTTTCCAAGGTCCGTGATCATCGCCTTGATGGCGGCCATCGTTTCCGTTTCTGGGAAAAACGTGTCGATTCCGTGCGAGTGCAGGTTGTCCATCAAGGTTGGTCCTGCCGGACCTCGGGCCCCGATCACGAGCGACGGCGTCAAGGCCACGATCGCTTCGATGTTCGGATCGGAAAAACCACCGACGGTTGGTAACTTCTGGGCTTCCGCGGGAAGGTCGCAATAACGCGAACGCCCCACGAGCAGATCACCCGCGCCGATGGCGAACATCGTTTCGGTCGTGTTGGGCGAAATCGACACGACTCGTAGCGTCTTCGCTTGCGTTGGCGCTCGCGAACACGATGGCAACGTTGCTGCCATCATCGCGAGCAAACTCTGGCGACGGGTGATCTTCATGCGTTGCAACTGACGACGATCTAGCGGTTACGCCGGCGGAATCCAAGCGCCACGAGGGCCAAGGCCAACGCCGCTCCATACGCCGGCGTGGGATTGGCAGGACCAACCGGCATGCTGCATGTGCTGTCGTTCTTGGGATTGACTTCTTCGGGTGGCGGAGGGTCTTGGATGCAAATCGACTGTCCGGCGCTGTCAGCATCGCAATGCCAACCTTCGGGACAAGGCGCCGCTTCGTTGCAGAGCCGCGTGCAGTACTTGGAGTAACCGTCGTAGATGCAGCGACCTGATGCACAAGTCGAAGGATCCTTGGTGTCGCAACTGTCTCCGATGGGCATCGAATACGCGGGATCCGTGGGCCATCCCGTGACCCACGAGGGCACCGGGTACTGACCGAGTTCCGCAGCATGGGTTGCTGTGTCTTTGATCCACTGCGCCCACGGTTCGAGGTACCCGTAGATCGGATCCGAACAGCCAACGTTGCCTCGAGACAACACGCCCACGACGCGGTTGTATTGATCGATGGCCGGCCCGCCCGAGTCGCCTTGACAAACCCCGAGATTGCCCTGCCATTCCGTGGGTTTGACGTAGAGCGGTTCGCACTCTTCGGCCACGCAGGTGATCTGCAACTCGTCGCGTCGTCGACGCGTTCCCGCGCCAGCCCCCGAGTCGTTTGTCGCGCCGTACCCCACCGCCGAATAGATTTCTCCGGTCGCGAGTTTCTCGTCGATGCGCGGAATGAGCGGCTTCGCGATGCTGGGATCCACGTTGTCTTTGAGGATCAGGATCGCTTGATCATTGCCGCAAAAGCTGTCGTCCGATGGCGCAACGAGGACTTCTTGTACGGGCACGTAACCGATCTGGGACATCGGCATCGATGTTTCAAACGTGACGAAATACTGGTTTGCCGACGCCGGTGGATAGAACTTCGTCACGCCACATTGGACCGTGCCTTGCGAGTTGTTGATCTGCGATACGCAATGTCGTGCGGTGAGGACAAGGTTTGGCGTGAGCAACGATCCCGTACAGATGCCGCCAAGGTTGTTCGCGTAGATGCCGACGAGGTTCTTGTCCTTGTCGTCCGTGTACCCCCCAGAAATGGGCTGTGCGACCGAACGAATCGTCATGTCGGCTTCATCGATCGGCTCGGGACCGCACCCGAGAACAGCGAGAGCCAACGTTGAGGCAACGACAAGAAAGCGAGGATGGGGAGCAAAGGACGACATCGACAAACCTCCACGAATTCTTCCAAGACAAACCATCATCCATTGTGCGGGATGAAGGGCCGAATTCTACGAACGAGGTCTGTCGAAAGCACGGAGTTGCACGAATCGCGGAAAGGTTCGCTCGGACCGTACACATTCCGGAAATACGTGCGTTCGATCGCGATGTGCGTCTTTCCAAACGCTTCGCGAGAGAACGTCGATTCAGAATTTGACCATCGCGCCGATGGTATGAATGGACTGTTTGGGCGCGTTGATGTCGAGCTGGAATTGGTAGCCCAGGTCGAAGAATTTCGGGACGCGCAGGACAAACCCGATCAGTGGATCGGTATGATTTTCAATGATCGTTCCGCCGACGGTCGTCATGTTCGGCTGCAAACGGCGCAGATAGGTGTAGTCTGTTCGTCCGGCCACACCGATGTAGGGGCTCAAGCCGAGGTTGATAAATCCATCGGCCGGTGAGCCGATGTCAAAGACGTGGTTAAAACCCGCAACGGCTTCGACTTGGGTCCGCCACCGAAGAGCATCGGTGACGTTGCTGTAGTCGCTGCGTTCCGGAACCGTGAGCCATTGGGCCACGAAGTTTGCGTTCATGAAGAACCGTGGGGCCCAACCCACGTGTGCAAACGTGAATTTGAGTCCCACGCCCATCTCGCCTGGGCGCAACGCCAAGACGATTTTCGGGTCCAAAATTCCCATACCGATCTGACCTCGAGGTTCGGGTTTGGTGGCGGTTGCCATCAACTTTGCAAGTTCAGGCGCGGTGAGACTCCCGCTGCGCGGGCTTTCATCCCACGGGTTCTTGATCTGAATGCCGACCAATTCTCCCGAACACGTGAGGATCGGTGCGCCGATCGCGGGCGATGGTTCAGCGGCAATTTGACCCCCCACAAGGTTTGTCACGTGTGCAAACTTCATGTCCCAAGCCGTGGACTTTTCGCCGTGCAAACTCTCGCCGACACTGATCACAGGCGTGCCGAACGTCGGGTTTGTTTTGACTAACGGGCGCGGGGCAAGGTTTGGTGGCGGCGTTTCCAGCTTCAAAACGGCCATGTTCGGATCGCTCAGGTGATGCATCACCGTCGCCGCTGACGTCTTGCCATTCGCGAAATACACGGTGATGGGCCATCGCTCATCGAGTACGCGTCGGTCCGGAACCACCACGCGATCCGGACCAATCACGACGCCTGTCGTCGCCGTGTAGTTCTGTCGCGCGTGTACCTCGACGAGAAAGCTTCCCGCAGCGGCATGCAAGTCGGCCAATTCGCGCACCGTGCAACTCGTCGGTGAGGTGGGGTTTGTCGCGGCTGTTTGTTCCGGCTGGACGACCACGGGCGGCGTTGGAGGTGGAGTGGGTGGTGCGGTTGTGTTCGCCACCTGCAGCGTCGTCGCGGCTGGCGTTGCCGGTGCCGTCGGCTGCACATCTGGCGTGGTTTGTGCGGACGCACCGTGTGTGAACGTAAGAAGTAAAGTGAGAACGCTTGCTGCACTCAGCCCCGAAACAAGCGTGAATTGAGACGTTTTCATCGTGTTGCCCCTTTGAATCCAAGCGCCAACGAGCAACCCGTCGAAACCTTACAGCGGAATTTTGCCGCTCAACGAGAAGGTTCGAATGCGCGCCAGAGGCCGAGATCGAGTCATTCTCACGATGAGTTGAACAGCGTTTCAGGCTGGTCTCATGGGGGGTATGGGGGGCGAAGCAAGCGTCGGGGGGGGGGGGGGGGGCCCCCCCCCCCCCGCCCGCCCCCCCCCCCCCCCCCAAACAACAAAAAAAGAGGAGAACGCGGCGTGG
>JBGAOI010000449.1:0-6330 GCA_044221885.1 Polyangium sp. (in: bacteria) | reverse complement strand
ACCAAGCGACCATTGCCAATAACTTCCGACGAGGCAACCTTCGTTTTTGGGACACATCGGCGCAAGCACCGCGATACCCCGTGCCGACGCAGCCTTGACAAACGGCTCGGAATCCCGCTTGACGAGCGGCGTTTTACCTCCCGGAGCGTCCCCGTGAAGTACGACCAGAAGCGGCGCGTTCTTTGATTCAGACGGCGGCGGCCAATACAAGCATCCTTTGCAGGGAAAGTCGGTACGAACGGCAGAAGCAGCAAACGTCGTTTTCGACAAACTCACGCCAAGACAAACGCCAAGACAAACAAAAGCCAGCGCCGCACGAACGTTCATGGTCATTCGAGCGTATACAAATAAGACGCGATATCTTTCGCTTCTTGCTCCGAAACGCCCATGATGGGCATACGCGTACGCGGGCGAATTTCCGTCGGTCGCTGAATCCATCGGACCAAATTATCCGGCGTGTTCACAACCGTTTCGGCAATGTCCCCACGATTGGCAAATCCAAAAAGCGGATGCGATTCACGACCATTGGCCCCTTCGATGCCGGGAATGACGTGACAAGCGCCGCATGCGTATTTCTTGATCGCCACTTTGCCTCGTTCCGGGTCACCTCCAACGACGACGCGGTTGGGTTTAGGAGGCGTGCACGCAGCCAGAACAATGACCACGAACGTGATGACGTTCATCCCGCACAGCACTCGAAAACCCGAACAAAACCACGCTTTTCTCATGTCGATGGACCCGCCATTGCTCTCGCCGCAACGCGCGGGCGCACAGTAGCACATCGCGCGTGCGTGCAAGACAACTTCGCGTCGCCCTTGCTCACCGATTGACTTTCTGCCAATGCGTTGTGCCTCGTCCCCCGGTAGTTCGAAAGCGGCAGGTAAAACGGGACAATGTTCGAGCTTTTGCAGAACCGTCCAAAATTTCGACTTTTGTGGGCCGCATCGGCAATTTCGCTGCTTGGGGACTGGCTGGGGTTTGTCGCGATCAGTCGTTTGACGCTGGACCAAGGTGGTGGCCCACTCGCTCTGGCCGGTATCTATGCGGCGCATGTGCTTCCACATACGTGGGCCATGCCCATCGCGGGAGTGATGGCGGATCGATTCGATCGGCGTCGTTTGCTCCTCGCTGTGCCACTGCTGCAAACGCTGCTCACAATCGCCATGGCGTTTGCAGCTTCGCGGCAATCCCTGGGAGCGTTGCAAGCATTGATCGTCATACGTGCGACGATTGGAACGTGTCTTCCGCCTGCAGAAACGGCAGCGCTGCGTCATACGGTGGAAACGTCCGAGTTGGTCCGAGCAAACGCGTTGATGGGCGGAACGTGGAGTGTTTGTTATGTTCTTGGAATGGCCCTGGGCGGAGCGCTGGCCGTCTTAGGCCCAGCCACGGCTCTGTTGCTCGATGCCGGATCGTTTTTCTTGGCCGGTCTTCTCGCCGCGGGATTACCGACGATGATTCCGCCGGAAAGTGCATCGAAGTCGACGCCTTTGGGTCTATCATTTGTCCTTACCATTCCCCGAGACCTGAAGCGTGCCTTCCAGCATGCGCTCGCACGCCCGAATTTGCTCCGAGCCATGCTTGGAAAAGCGCCTGTCGCCATTGGCGGAGGCGTGGGTTGGATATTGATCAATTGGGTGGCCGATCAAGCCAAGCCTTTGGGAACAGCAGCGATATCACTAGGGATATTGCAGGCCGTGCGCGGCGCCGGTACGGGCATTGGTCCCGTTGCATTCACGTGGTTTTCCCACGGCGCAGCTCCTTCACGAAACGCCGAACGATTTGCGGTCTTCTTGTCATTCACGAGCATCATCGCTTTCTCGTCCCTGGCCTCCTTTCCAAAGATGTTGGTCGCCGTAACCTTGTTTTGGGGAACCGGAACAGGAGCCAATTGGGTGCTCACGGCGGCAAACTTGCAACGTTTTGCGCCCGACGACATGATTGGACGTTTGGCGAGTCTCGATGAATTGGCAACGACCGCGTGTTTGGTCCTTGGAACTTTCCTCGCGGGGCTTTTACTGGAATCAGGATTCGCCATGTCGACCGTAGCGATCATCGGAATGAGCTTGGGCACTGTATTGATGGTTTGGCTCGACCAACAAAAAGCATCGCCCATGGTTGAACCGGCGGTTGTCGAAGCATCAAATTCGTGAGCACCTGAAGCGTCTGGCATGACGAAATCATGCAGGACCAATTCTGCCGATACGGCATCTGTCCAAAACGCTTTCCCGCGGCAGTCCAGTTCTGGTATGCAGGCGCCGATTGGCGGGCGGGGGACCGCCTGAGGAGAGATTCGATGATTCAGAGAGTGTTGCTCGTCGCGCTGGTGGGCGGACTTCTTTCGGGGTGCGCCGGGCCAAACCAACGCCAGTATTACCGCGACGCGATCGCAAAGTTTCACGGCAGCGAACAACGTCTTCCCGATAGCAAGGAAACGTGCTGGCTCGCGCCTGATCTCGTAGGCCAAGCCTCGGGTTCGAACGTCATTGCGGAAGAAGAATTCACGCACTTCTTGTTGAAGAAGGACCTGTGCAAGGTCGTGGAAAAACATCCCGACGCAACCGTCGGATATACATGGCCAGCCACGGACGTTTGTCCCTGCCCAGCCAACGTCCATTCTTGCCAGGCCCAATGCGACGGCAAAGAGACCAAAGAAAGCAGCGCTTTGCCTGGAGTTCCGAGCTTCGGATTGGGTGGTGGCGCATCCGGTGGCGGCGCCAAACCGCCCCCGGAAGGACACGACAACAATCGTTCGAGCGACAAACTCCTCGAACGCTTCAAGAAGAGCACGCTACCGGACAAACTCATTACGTACCGTATCGACGAACTCAACAAAGAACGCGCCGTCATTCACTTCCGGGTGTCAGCCGTCAAGAAGGACGGCGTGATTGAAGAATCCGCCACGGTATTCGTTTACGCTCGTCCGGCAGGTGGTTCAGAAGAAGCCGGCGACTGAGCAACGTTCAGTTCGGAGCCGCCCGCGTTCGTAAGAACGCCGGATCGATGAGAAGCCGCAGATACATCTGCGTTTGTGAAGGCTTGGGCGGCATGAGCGCAACGACACCAAGCTGAATATCCTCGAAATACACCACAGATCCCACGTACTTACCCAAGGTCACCGATCCGTGAACCAGGTCGTGCTCGGGCACGGACACGAGAAATACGGTCGCGTGGCCAAAGGGTTTGTCCAGGACCTCTTCGCACGATCGGGCAACGACATCCTTGAGCCATTGAGGCCCACGACGGAGCTCGAACGTGAATCCCGGGAGCGTCGTCACCCGGTCGAGGAAATCGTTCATGATGTCATGGCAGGGAGCCCACTCGCGCATCTTTCGTTTGAGGCGTTCGAGGGCCCGAAACACTTCCATTTCGGGGAGTTTGCGAGCCGGTCGGCGGGTGACGCCGCGCGGCGTGGGCTTGACCTTGCGACGTTTGTCGCCGGAAGCGCCCTCTTTGTGCGGCGGTGGCGGCGTCGCTGGTGATGTTGTGTTCGAAGAAGAACGAAGGACACGCGCTGTAGCCATGATGGACCTCACTGTTGTTCGGGGGTTGTAAAGACAATCCCGACCCCGTCTGCGACCGCAGGACAGAATCAGTGCCTTTCCCTATCCATCGAACGGGCGCGGTTCGAGTTGCGTGGAGGGCCAACTTTTTTTTCACTTTTTCATTTGGCGCATGTTCGTTCACCAATTGCACCAAGTCTGGTACGTTCCGCCCCGATGAGCAGTCCCGCTTCCAGCATGGCCTCGCAGGCCGCGCGCGACCGTGTTGGTCGTGTATTGCGGGACAAATGGCACCTCGACGAAGTCATTGGAACGGGTGGCTTCAGTGCCGTCTACGCCGCGACGCACCGCAACGGCAAACGCGTAGCCATCAAGATCCTCAACCCGGAACTGAGTGCGATCGAAACCGCGCGTAGTCGCTTCTTGCGCGAAGCCTACGCGGTCAATGCGGTCGATCATCCAGGCATGGTGTCGGTCGTCGATGATGATGTCGACGAAGACGGCTGCATCTACTTGGTGATGGATCTGCTCGAAGGCGAAACGCTTGAAGAACGTCGCCAACGCGCAGGCGGAAGTCTCGACTTCGACGACGTGCTCTCCATGAGCGACGACGTGCTCGACATCCTTGCCGCCGCGCATGAAAAAGGCGTGATTCATCGCGATCTGAAGCCTGAGAACGTCTTCATTTGCAAGTCCGGGCAAATCAAGATGCTCGACTTCGGTGTCGCCAAACTTCGCGAAACACCTCATGCCAAAGCCCTCACGGTCAACGGGATCGTGATCGGCACGCCCGCGTTCATGCCTCCAGAACAAGCGCGAGGTCAGTGGGATCAGGTCGACGAACGTTCCGATCTTTGGGCCATGGGCGCGACGATGTTCACGCTGCTCACCGGTCAGCTCGTGCATGGTCACTTGAATCCGCACGAAGCGCTCATCGCGAGCGTTTCGAAACCCGCCCCTTCACTCGATGAAGTTTCACCCGGCGCACCGCGAAGTCTCGTCACGTTCATGGCCCGAGCGCTCGCGTTTGACAGGGCAAACCGCTTTCAGAGTGCTCGCGAAATGCAGCGCGCCGTGCGGGCGTTGTTGACCGAGTTGTCGAGTAGCGCTTCGGTGCGCAGCAAGCAGCTCGCTCAAATCGACAACGACACCACAGTCGACGACGATCGCAAAAAGCCTTCAGAAGATGGCACTTCCGTCACTCGTCCGTTGAAGGGACTCGTGGGCAAGGAAGCGATCCCTCGCGCCATCGTCCGCGACTTGCAACCGCCGCTTGCCCCGACTGTTCGCGAGTTGCAATCATTGTTTGACGCGCAAGCATCTTCTACGGATCTGAAGAAAGTTGTCCGGGACGCACCCCCGCCACTTGCCGAAACGCTAACGGATTCGGCGGGAACGAAAGAGGACGACAAGACACTCGTTCGGCCATCCAAACCATCGCCAAGTCCAACCGAAGACGTCACCCAACCCTCCGCCGACGAGGACAAACCGAAGGAGAAGCGGCAGCGGACCAAAGCAAGTCCCCCACCTCCACCATCGAACAAGATTCCGGCTTGGGGCTGGGCGGTGCTCATTTTGCTGTCGATCTTCATCATTTTGATGGCGCTGATGCTGGTACGCGAGATGAAGCGCCCACGTACGGAACATCGGCTACCAGCCACGACAAACGTTGTTCGTTCGAGCTGAGCCATGACGTGGATCGGGATCGCGGGCCTATTGGCGTTTGTCTATGTCGTCATCGCCGCGGTGGATGCATCACGACGGGTGCTCGAAGTGCATGTGCAGCAAGGCGTGGTGAAGAAGCTCGAAGGTCGAGCGCCGATGGCTCTGGTGCACGACGTCGAGGATGTGCTTTCCCGGGCCCGTGCTTCAGGACGCGTGGTGGTGCAGTTCGAAGGCGGCCGAGCCGTGGTGCACGTATCTGATGAGATTGGCGAAGGGCCAGCGCAGCAATTGCGCAATGTGGTGGGACGATTTCCAGCGGCGCGTTTACGTGCCGCGCAGCGTGTGAAACGACAGCGGTAGGAATCAGCCGCCGAGGAACTTGCGGACTTGACCTTCAATCATGCCACCGGAGAGGAGCATGGGTTTGTCCGTAATGTCGATGGCAAACTTTTGCGCCGTAATGGTGTAAACGCCTTTGACGGTACCTGCGGGCGTGGGGACGGAGAAGTCGCCCTTCTTTTCATCGCCGAGGAAATTGCCGCCGGCCTTTTCGATGGCGCCTTTGGCTTTTGCGACGATGTCTTGCGCCGCGCCGGGGAAATCGACCGAGAAACTATGCTTTGCCATGGGTAACTACCTCTTGTCGCAAGCGACATCGTGTCGAGTTGTTCCGAGGCGTGGCCTCGAATGACGGCCCGACCATAAACCAATGCGTTGCGAAGTGCCAGCATGAATACGTTCGTGTCTGGACAAGGTGGCCCTCGAGCAAGGAGCCGACGTTCTCTCACTGTTGCGCCTCATGACGCTCGAATTACCCGCCTCGAGTTGTGCAAATCGGTATCCACCAGGGCACTGCATAGATGCGCTTCGTCGAAGGCTTTATGCTCGAATGCGCCGAAGACAATGTATTGCGTCGGCTCACGCACGAGATGTACGGCTTGGGTCTCGCGACGTGTTGCGCAAAAAAAACGCGTTGCCTCTCTATTCTCTCTTTCATTGACCGACGAATCGAACCTCGGTACATCCCATCCATGACGCGTGATCAGCGCCAGCCTCCCTTCGCCCCTGAATCTGGTACGCCAGGAAAAACCACGGACGGCGACACATGGGAGTCTCAGGAAACGACGCTGCGAATCGAACGCAAAGCCGTCCTGATACAGGA
>JBGAOI010000448.1:0-6334 GCA_044221885.1 Polyangium sp. (in: bacteria) | reverse complement strand
GGATAGTCTGCTCGCGGTGTTTGGCGCGCCAGTACCATTCGACGACCACGAATTGCGCGCAGTACAAGCGGTCATTGGGATTCGTGAAGCTCTCGCTACTTTTAATGCCCGAGAAGTCGAGCAAGGCCGCAAGCCCCTGCGAATTGGAACTGGAATTCACGTGGGCGAGATGATTGCCGGAAGTGTCGGCAGCCCCGATCGCATGGAGTACACCGTCATTGGCGACGTCGTAAACGTTGCCTCACGCTTGCAATCACTCACGAAAGACCTGGGTGTCGATGTGCTCTTCAGCCGAGACATCTACGAAAAGGTCAAAGACGCCGTGTCGGCTCGCGCCTTGCCACCTGTCTCGATTCGCGGCAAAGCCGAACCGCTCGAAGTGTACGCGCTGGACGAACCCAGACCATCACACACGATGAGTACGTCGTGATGAACGAAAGGGTGTTCGTCTAGGAACGCTGACGGGAAGGTTTGGGAAGACGTACGTTCGGACGAGGTTCGTCAGAACGTACCGATTCAGAACGTACCGTGGATGAGGGCGCCGGTCATGCCGGGACCAACAGCGGGCGAGAGACGAATGCGTCCGGTGACAGGTTTGTCGGGTTCTTGTGGGACAGGGTTGTTCGCGAGAAACTCCCAGACAAGTCCGCCGACGATGGCTGCGCCGCCGATTCCAAGAGCAACTTTGCCAGCAGGAACCAGGACTTGGCCGACTTCAGCTTCTTTCTTGGCGTCCTCCGACGTACAGCTCCAGTTGTCTTTGGAAACTTCCTTGCATCCGGTGTTGTTTGCCTTGCCCAACCCGATCGGAAGCATGATGGCTCCGACGACCCCAACGGCGGCGCCTACGCCAACGACAGCCCAGGGCGTTGTTCCGTAGGGTTTGACCATGATGGGCGGTGTCGTCGCACTCGGCGGCGGTGGCGGAGCGCTCGCGCTTGGTGGGGGCGGAGCGTTTGCCGATGCGGCTGCGGATGCGGACGCTGCGGCTTGCGCTTGCAGCTCTTTCAAGTTCTGGACGCGGGTTTGGATTTTCGAAACATCCGTACCTTCTGGAACTCGCTTGATGTACGTCTCCAGGGCAAAGATGGCGTTTTGGCGATCACCGAGCCGTTCGTAGGCGTTGGCGATGTTGAGCAACGTTCCGATCGCGTTGCAGTCGAAGTTGAAGACGTCGCGCCAATACTGGATGGCGCGAGCGTATTCGGCGCGCTCGTAAAACTGCTTGGCCGCCTGATGGGCGCCGCGAGCACCTTCGACCTCTTCGGGCGTTGCCGTGCGATTACATTCTCCGGCAAACGGGTTGGGAGGGTCCTGAGCAAGTGCCATTCCAGCGATCAATGATCCGCCGGCGATGAGCCCTGCCAGAGTGACCCCCTGCGCGCGAGTTCCCCACATGATCCGTGTATCCGTCCTTTGCCCCGAGCATAGGGCATGAGCCGCTGTTCGTGAAAAAAAGCGCCAACACGTCGAGCGAGCAGAGCCGATTCTGGGTGCCACGTAGTGCCGGATATGTCGAGCAAAATTGCCGAGATCGGACACCCAATGACCGATGTTGCCTTGGAACAGGCCCCGATTTTCAGCGGGCTCTGATAGGCTCGCGACGGTGTTTCCCGAGAAGAAGCAAATCCTCGTCGTTGACGATGAAGCCAACCTACGTCGCGTGCTCAGCGCGCAGTTGAGTCGCGACGGATACGAAGTGCACACGGCCGAAGACGGCGAAGAAGCTCTCGCCTTTCTCAAGGACCATCACATCGACCTGGTCATCACCGATCTTCGAATGCCCAAAGTCGATGGCATGGATCTCTTGCGCGCCGCAGTTCGAGATGATCCGAATCGACCCGTCGTCATGTTGACTGCACACGGTACGGTCGACAATGCCGTCGAAGCCTTGAAAACAGGCGCGTTCGACTACATCACGAAACCCTTCGATCAGCACGAAGTGCGTATGGTCGTGCGGAAAGCGCTGCGTACGCGGGACCTCGCAAGCGCGGATGCTTCACGCGAAGTCGTTGTCACGGCGCCACGCGAAGGCAGCGCTCGATTCGGGATCATCGGCGAAAGTCAGCCCATCCAAGACCTTTACGCGATCATCGAACGTGTTGCCGACACACCCACAACCGTTCTGATCACTGGCGAAAGCGGCACCGGCAAAGAGCTCGTCGCTCGCGCGTTGCACGACAATTCAAGTCGTCGCGAACGACCTTTCATCAAGGTCAACTGCGCCGCAATTCCCAAAGACCTCATGGAGTCCGAACTCTTCGGATACGAGCGAGGTGCGTTTACGGGTGCCGTTGCGTCAAAACCAGGACGCTTCGAACTCGCCTCCGGCGGCACGTTGTTCCTCGATGAGATCGGCGAAATCCCGAACGAGATGCAGGTCAAACTCTTGCGTGTTTTGCAGGAGAGCGAGTTCGAACGCGTGGGTGGAATCAAGACGATTCGGGTCGACGTGCGGCTCGTTGCCGCGACAAACCGCGACTTGAAGCGTGAGATTGGTGCAGGTGCGTTCCGCGAAGATCTCTTCTACCGACTCAACGTCGTGTCGATTGCTCTTCCCGCGTTGCGCGAACGCCGCACCGATATTCCGCCGCTCGTCCACTATTTCATCACCAAGTTCAACACGCGTTTGCGCAAGAGCGTCGATGGCATCGAACCCGAAGCCCTCGATCGTTTGTGCTCATACGGATGGCCAGGCAACATCCGCGAACTCGAAAACGTCATCGAACGGGCGGTCTTGTTTGCCGACGGCACGCGTATTCGACTCGAAGATCTGTCAGAGGAAGTGCGTTCGAACGGACCAACTTCGACGCCGGCGCCAAGTGCTCCCTCGACGGAGACACCTCGGGCAACGACGCAGGCGTCATCCGCGGTGGGCGATCCCGCGGACGGATTGAAAGAACAGGTCAAAGCGGCGATGAGCCGTTTGGAAAAACAACTCATCATCCGAGCTCTCGAACAAACTCAGGGCAACGTCACGCATGCCGCGAGGTTGCTCAAGATCTCTCGCAAAGGTCTACAGCTCAAGATGAAGGAGCTGGGACTTCGCGAGCGCGATCCCGAAGCGACGTGAGAACGTTCGTCGTAGCCGCGCTGTTCGTCCTCGGCTGCACGGGCAAACGCACCTCTCCTGCTCCTAGTGACGCAGGACTCGAAGACGCTCCTGCTTGGGCGACGAACAACCAAGACGCTACACCTCGGCCAGGCATGGCCTGGATCCCACAAGGAACGCTCATTGCGGGCACGCCCCTCGACCGGATGCCTCGGGTCGCCGATGAAGAAATGACGGGCGAGCAAGTCGTGATGGGCGGCTACTACATCGACGTTCATCCTTATCCCAACGAGCCTGGCGCCATTCCCACGACAAACGTTTCGCAGGCGGAAGCCGATGCGCTTTGGGTTGCGCAAGACAAACGGCTCTGCACCGAGCTGGAATGGGAGCGGGCATGCAAAGGCCCGCAGAACTCGACTTACGAATACGGCGACACGTATCGCGCGAGCGTCTGTGGCACAGGTGTGAATCGCAACTTGGTTCCCACGGGCATGTACGCGGGCTGTCGCAGTGCGTTTGGCGTACACGACATGCACGGGGGCATCTGGGAATGGACGTCCAGCGCTTGGAAGAGGGATCCATCGAAGACGAACCTTGTGGCAACGCGCGGCGGAAATAGCTCCCAAGGTGAGCTCATTGGTCGTTGTGCGAATGGCCGCGCAACCCGCGCCGACATGAAGCGCGGCGACATCGGCTTTCGGTGTTGTGCTGGCCCGGTGAACAGCTTCGAGGTCGTGCTCGAAGTGACGCGCGGCACGCCGCTCATGTACCTGCCCAACGACACGAAAACCGGTCCCTTGCTCGAGCCGCTCGCTCCAGAAGACATTCGCGAAGAAGCGAAAAAGTACGATCCTGACAAACGGTTTGTGGTCAAACGAGTTTGGAAGTGGCATCCGCTGGGCAACGAGGAATTGGTGCTCGGAGGCGGATGTGCCAAAGGCCGCACGCAAGCGCGATGTGGTGTGATCGTCGCTCGCATGCGCTCGGATGTGCCTTTGTCGATGGGGTTTGTCTCAACAGAACGCTGGCAGCCGACGATCGGCGAAGCCGATTCGCCGCGTGAACTGTTTGTATACGGCGGCGATGACGCGGGCGCGTTTCGTCGAAAGTTGTCCTACGAGTGGGGAAAGATCGGCGTCAGCGACAAGGCGCGAAAGATCAAACGGAAGGGTAAAAAAGAACCGACGTGGTGAACGTCGACTTGTGGCTCATTGCGGCGCTGGCGGCACGAGGAACAAGATTTCGCGTGGTGTGCCGAGGACGAGTTCCGATGGGGCGACACCGTTCTTGGCGCGCACGATGAGTGAGGCGCGGAAGATCTGCGCGCCGCTGTTCTGCTGAATCGACGTGTTTTGCTTTGGCACCACCTGAAAGCACACCTTTTGCCCAGGCACGATGCCCAGCGCTGTTTCGTTGACGCCGTCTTGCACTTTCACGTCGCCCTTGGGACCTGACCAGATGTCGGTTAGTTGCATCATCGCGTTGAGCGAGAAGCAGGGAACGCCAGGCTCGGCCGCGTCATCTCCACCAGGCGCATTCACGGCAATCTTCTCGATGAACGTATCGACCGAGTCGATCGGATCGTTGGTGTCCGGAACGATGAGGGCACGGATATCGAGTTTGATCGACTTCAGAAGTGCTCGAACGGCGCTGTCGAGCGTCACGTCGTTGAGTCCGTTGCCGGCCGTGCTGATGTCGAAAATCAACCGGCACGTGCCTCCAGGTGATTCGGCGGTCATGGGCCCGTCTGGATTGATAAACGCTCCGTTCATGCCCGTGCCACAAAGTGTCCCGCCAAACGCTGATGGCGGCACGTACGAACCCGTTTGATCAGCGAGGTAGGCCATGTCTTCGTACGGATCTCCTCCAGTTCGCACACCATCCGACGACGAGATGCCAATGAAACGTCCGCCTTTGCTTTTCATCGCCGTCACGAGTTGATCGATCGTTGGCGTTGGGAAGGGCGGCGTGTCGTTGAACGTGTACGGATCGTGCAGCATCATCGGATTGTTCGAGCGTTTGCCATTATGAAACGGTGCATCCGTCAATGTGACGAGGATCGGCAACGCGCCGTCGCGGAACCGAAGCGATCCGTAACGACCACCTGGCGCGCCTGCGGGAGGCATCATTCCGCCATCCCAAATCAAGTAGTAGTCCGTCAATGCGCGGTACATCGCCGCGACATGCGACTCCGGGCCATCGCCACCATCGTGTACGTTCAGTCCAAACACGGCCGAGATGTTGTCGGCTTGTACCGTGCTCATGTAGCCCGTCGTGCCCGCGACGTAGAACGGTAGATCGACGCCCGCTGCGCCGTAGACGCTGGTCGGAAAGTCATCGAAGCCGGCAATGCCCACCGCAAGGTCGGGGATCGATGTCTTCAGCTTCGAAATGATCGAGACGAGGTTCGACCTGAGGTTCTGAATTTCACCGCCCATCGTTGCGGTCGTGTCGACCATGAACGCCACATCGCCTTGATTCAAATTCGTACGAAGTGGAACGATGTTGATCGCCGGCGAGGGATCACCCATGTACGGCAAGACGAAGTAATACTTGCCCAGCTTTCCCGGCGTGATGAACGGATCCCGCGGATCGGATTGCAGTTCGACCTCGATGAGATCGGTCGTACCGTCGCCGTCCGTATCGGGGTTTGTCCGGTCTGTCTCGAACATGTCGAGCATGCAGTTGAGATTGTCGTCTTCGACCTTGTCGAGAATGCCGTCCGCATCCGAGTCCAGATCGAGGAAGTCGTATTTCCCATCGCTGTCTGAATCGGGGACGGGATCAGCCAACATGTGTCCCGGTCCAGCCTCACACATGTCGGACAAACCATCGGAGTCGCTGTCTAGGTCCCGGTACGCAGGCTTGTTGTCACCGTCCGGATCAGACACGCCTTCAAAGGCGTCACTGATGCTGTCGCCGTCGCTATCGAGGTCCGACAGATCTGGGAAGCCGTCAGCATCCGTGTCCACAGGCTGACCTGCGTTGAGTTCAAACGTGTCGACGAGCGAGTCGTTGTCATTGTCGGGATCGGCGTAATCCGGAATCGCGTCGCCGTCCGTATCCGCAGGGTTTGGCGCAGCCTTCTGCGGATCGTAGGGCGTTCCATCGGGGTACACTTCGAGCCGATCGGGCAAACCGTTGTCGTCGCTGTCCGTGTCGCGGAAATCCGGGATCAGATCATTGTCGGAGTTTTGCGGCGTCGCACACCCGACGAACTTTGTTTGTCCTTCCAGACTGTCCGGAATCGAATCATCGTCACTGTCGAGATCGAGGTAGTCC
>JBGAOI010000447.1:0-6337 GCA_044221885.1 Polyangium sp. (in: bacteria) | reverse complement strand
TTGTTTGCATCCCCTCGTCGTCTTGCAACGCGACGATGAATTCGGTCGCGATCGTGTTGGTTTCTTGAATCGAACAATTCGGAAAACGAAAAAAAGTTCGTCGGACGGAATCGAAGAAATTCGGCGTGTCGATTACCTCGATTATGCATCGGGACAAACGCTCGTCGGGGTCGATGCGCGCGCGGCTATGGGCGAATTATTGGGCAAACTTCGCGGCAAACCCATGGTCGAAGAGGAAATCGAAGCCGTTGCCGAAGCGACGTTGTCAGGTTCCTCGGCGGAGCCAACCGACGAAGTGACGGTAGAAAACGCCGTCGTCGGCGATTTCGAATTGCTCGGGGAACTCGGACGAGGGTCGATGGGCATTGTGTACAAGGCGCAACAGCGCAGTTTGCGACGTTTCGTGGCGCTCAAAGTATTGCCTCCGTCATTACGTGCCGATCCCATTGCACGAAAAAGGTTTGCCCGCGAAATCGCGGCACTGGCGCGGTGCGATCACCCAAATGTGGTCAAGATTTTGGCTTCGGGCGAAGACAACGAACGATTGTATTACGCCATGGAATACGTCGAAGGCGCGGATCTTGGACGCGCATTCAAAGTCTTGTCATCGTGGCGCGGACACGAATCAACGCCCGTATTGCGCGAAGGACATCTCGAAGCGGCCATTTCGCAACCCGTCGAAGATGCTTCCGACGATGGTTTACCCGAACTCGAAAAAATTCCCCCACCACCCGTACTCGAAGGTCGCGAATTGGGTGAACGCTTGGTGGAATTGTTTGCCGATGCGGCGCAAGGTTTGGCGCACCTGCACGCGGCAGGCATCATTCATCGCGATTTGAAACCGAGCAATTTGATGCTCACGTCCGACGGCAAGCGGATTGTGATCATGGATTTGGGTTTGGCGAAACTCGCGGATGAATCGCGGGCGTTGACGTCGGCAGATGTGAAAATATTGGGAACGCTTCGGTACATGGCGCCCGAACAGCTCCAACGTCGATTGATGGACGTCGACGCACGCGCCGATATTTACAGTCTTGGTGCAGCCTTGTACGAACTCGTCACGGGGCGCGTGTTGTTCGATGGCGATACCGAGCAACGGTTGATCGTCCAAGTATTGCATGACGAACCTATTTCACCGCGGCGTATCGATCCGCGTATTTCTCCAGACTTGGCGGCGGTCTTGGCGGTAGCGATGGCCAAAAATGCCGCACACCGTTATGCCTCGGCCACAGCATTTGCCGAAGACTTGCGCGCTGTTGCTGAACATCGTCCCATTCAAGCCAAACCTCCGAGTTTTTTTCGGCGAAGCACATTATGGGTTCGTCGCTCCAATAGTGGACGAACCATTGTGGTGACCGGGCTTTTGATGTTGCTGCTGGTACCACCCGCCATCCTTGGCGTGCGCAGTGCCCTGGCGCCAAGAATGTGTGCCCCGGATGATTTGACAGACTGCACGAAACAATGTGAACGCGGTCATCCGGGCAGTTGTTTTGCGCTCGGCATGATGCATGAAAATGGTGCGGGAATGCCGCGAAATGAAGCTCGAGCGGCCGAGTATTTTCAATCGGCGTGTGATCGGCAGCATGCCGTGGCGTGTTACACGTTGGGCGACATGCGTGAAAAGGGGAAAGGCGGCCCCGTCGACTTTGTCGCGGCAGCGCGATGGTACACAATGGCGTGTGACGCAAACAATGCACAAAGCTGCAATGCGGTAGCGCGTATGTATCAAGACGGGTTTGGCGTGGCGCAAGACTTGGCCCAAGCAGCGCGACTTTTTCGTAAATCCTGCGATGGCGGATATCCCACGGGATGCGGAAACTTGGGGGGTATGATGCAGCGCGGATTGAGTATGCCGGCAAATGTTGCAGAAGCGCGTAAACTTTATGAAAAAGGCTGCGAAGCCGGCAGTGCTCCATCGTGCGGCAATTTGGGATCCTTGTACATGGATGGAATCGACGTGGTACAGAACGACGAGCGCGCGGCATCGCTCTACAAACAAGCCTGTGATGGCGGTTATGGGTTTGGCTGTACAGGACTCGGATTGCTTCAGGAACAAGGTCGCGCGATGCCCAAAGACGAAGCCGCAGCCACAGCGTTGTACAAGCGTGGTTGCGATATGGATGATCCCAGCGGTTGTTCGAATTTGGGCGTCATGATGATGATCGGCCGTGGAACGCCCAAAGACGAAAGTCGAGCACGGGTCCTCTTCGAGCAAGCGTGTGAACGAAAAGATGCCTTGGGATGTACCGAATTCGGTCGGCTCCTCGAACAAGGATTGGGCGTACCCAAGGACGAAAAACGGGCTGCGGGGTTATTCGAAAAAGCGTGCAAAGATGAGCATAAGCAAGCCTGTTTATGGCTCGCACGCATGGTCGAAGATGGCCGAGGTGTCGACAAGAATCTCGAATTGGCCAAAGAATTACGAGACAAAGCGTGTGTCGGTCGTGATGTGGTAGATTGTTCGCCCCCGACAAACGACATGGATGCTGGTGTCGACGGAGGAAATGCGCTTCCGACGCGTGAAGCGCCGCAATCGATACGGAGTCCGGGAAGACCACCGCCTCGCGCCGTGGAAGCGCCCAAGGGGTTTCCGAAAAATATGGATTATTGACGTATTGACCTGGAAACTCGCGCCGGATGGAAGAAGCCGATGCGCTTCAATATGCCGTCACGGCGCCTGCATTCCACGCCGGACGACCACCCGTCCCCCGAAAAACCCCAGAATCGTGCATCCCAGCGGAATCGGACCCATTTTGCCAATCACCCCGAAAATCGCAACCAGAATCGCGAGCCGCACGACGAACAACGCAATCGGCCGCGCTCGTTCCCCCGTTTCACGATGCAGTCGCTCACCCTCCGCAACGGCGCGGGCATGAATGAGCGCGATGGCTACGCCGACCGCCAAAAACGCGAGGATGCGAACGATGAAGCCAATCATTCCGCCGAGTGTACCAGCATTCTCGTCACGGGCAAGTTTCCGTAAGCAACTTTTCCACCGACAACCACCGCTACGACCTTTTTATCGAGCAACGTCCGCTCCGCAGTCAGCGCGCTGTCGAATATCGTCAAATCCGCCACGTACCCCGCTTTGATGCGCCCATGCGTCGCTTCCGCGAATCCGGCGAAAGCGGGCCCCGTGGTAAAACCCGAAATCGCTTCATCGAGCGTCAGGCGTTGATCCGGAAGCCAGCCGCCTTTGGGATTTCCCGAAGGATCTTCGCGGCTTACTGCCGCCCACAAACCAAAAAGCGGCGACGGTTCTTCCACCGGAAAATCCGAACCGAAGACCAAAAACGCTCCAGCTTTTTCGAGCGAACGCCACGCATACGCGCCCGTCAATCGATTCGTCCCGAGCCGCGCTGTCGCCCATGGCATATCACTCGTCGCATGCGTCGGCTGCATTGAAGCAATCACGCCAATTTTCGCAAAACGCGGAATGTCTTCGGGAGAAACCACCTGCGCATGTTCAATGCGATATCGCAATGCTTTTGCCCGGCCTTCTCCGACCGATTCGAATGCATCGAGCACTTCACGATTCGCTCGATCGCCAATCGCATGCACGGCGACCTGAAATCCCGCATCCGCGGCAATCTTGGCCGCTCGAGATAACGCTTCACGGTTCATGATGGATAACCCCGACGAACTCGGCTCATCCGAATACGGCGCCAAAAGAGACGCCCCACGCGAACCCAAAGCGCCATCGGCAAAGAGTTTTACGCCCCGTAACACGAACATCGCCGTACCTGAGGAATCGACATCCGGCGCGCGACCTTTGAGAACTTGCAGTTGTGGATCGCCGGCCAAATACGCGTACACACGAATCGGTAGCCGTTTTTCCGCGGCGAGTTTCCGATAGGCAGCAATGGTTCCATCATCGATTCCCATTTCGTGCACACCGGACAAACCGAGCGAAAGCGCTACGTTCGCGGCTTGCAAAATGCGCCGTTCGCGCGCTTCCAAAGGTTCGAGCGGCATTTTGATTTGCACGAGATCCATGGCATTGTCGATGAATACCCCCGTTGGTTCGCCTTTGTCGTCGCGCAGAACGCGGCCTCCTGGAGGATCTGCCACCGATTTGTCGATTCCCGCCGCCCGCATCGCCGCGGCATTCACCCACATGACATGCCCATCGATACGCGTCAATGCAACAGGTCTGTCCGGACTGACCATATCCAAAGATTGATGCGTTGGAAAAACAGCCGGCGTAAAGAGATTTTGGTCCCAGCCCCGTCCCGTGATCCATTCGCCTGCCGCACGACCTTTTGCGGCTTCGGCAACGGCGCGAGCAATTTCATCGGCGCTTTTTTTGCCGCGTACATCCAGCGATTCTCGAGCCACACCCAAGCCATGCAAATGACAGTGGCCATCCACGAGTCCGGGAACAATGAACTTTCCAGGCAATTCGATCTTTTGCGTTTTGGCTCCGACAAACGCCTGCACATCGGCATCGGTTCCGACCGCAATGATGTGATCTCCCGAAACGGCCAAAGCGGTCGCCTGCGGTTTGTCGGCGTCCATGGTTTTAATGGACGCTCCGAAAATCACGAAATCGGCAACATGGGACGATTGCGGAGGTTGCGCGGAACCAGCCGAAGACGCACAACCAGTGAACCACAGGCCCATCGAGACGACAAACGCATGACGCATGGCGGATGTATACACCACATCAGCGGTTGCGTAAAACCTTTTTTACGTCGGGAAACTTCAGTGCGTGTGTTCGTTCGCCGGAGCTTCGTCAGCGTACACGCCGTGGGCGCGATGCACATCGGCCAAGTCATCGAAAATTTCGGGCATCAAGTCGCCTTTGCCCATGGGTTCCAAAATGCCGCGTATGATGAGTTTTGTCGCTGCATACCGTTTGAGCCACGTCGAACGGGCCATTTCGACTTCCGGTGTCATCACGTGCTGGTCCGTGCGCGCTTTGCGAACATTGCCATTCAACGCCACGAGCGCGGCATGAGCATCCGTGACCGTTTTCATCCATTCGGTATGCTCGGGCAAACTCGCCTGATGCTTTTTGATGGCGTCGAGCGCATGTTCGAGCGCCGTGGCCAGTTTGACCGGGCGCCTACGCAACACAGCGCTCAGCGAATCACCGTGAAGAAGATCGCGAAGGATTTCTTCCCCGTTCGATCGAGATTCCGCATAAGCAGCCAGCCGTCGAAGAACCGACCGCGAATGATTCAAGATGGCCGCGCTGTCTTCTGCCGAATAGGTCACAACTTCGAGCGATCCCACTTTGGAAAGCGCCGTCCACATGGATTCCGTATCGGACAAGAGCCGACTGGCCGTCGTCTTGACGAAGGAATCAGCATCCGCATCCAAGCCAACGACGAGGCTCAAGATTTGGCCCACGGCGAATTTGCCGTAAGCAACGGTTTCGTATTGATCGATGTAGGAATCGGCCATGCCCGGCAGCATCGCGCGATCCAGGGGCACGGGGCAAGGAAAATGTGCAAAGAAATGGAAGGAGCGAGCCGATCGTTACGGCACTTTTTTGTGAGCTCGTGCCGACGTGCACACCCACGCCTTGTTGAACGTCCATTCAGCGCCTTCAGCGCCAAATAAATGGCCAACGTCACGACCCCCCTAGCGCCTCACCATACGGAACCACCGGCAATTCACGCGTTTCACCCACCTTTGGCATAAGCAGCGGGGCAAATTGGCGTTTGTCCCAATAGATCCAATGATACGACGCATCTTCGAGCGGTTTGTCGAAGTGAAAATCGATACGCTCGGGCAAAAAACCGTCCGGCGTCAACGTCATGATTTCCGCCGTCATCCCCTCGAGCACGACCCGGTCCCCAACCCGAAATGGAAATCGCTTCGGATCGCGAAATACCGTCGCCGTCGGCTCGTGCATGTGCCCCGCCGATTGCACGACGGACAATGTTTTCTCATCAATGCGACGCACGTCGAGCTTCCCCTGCACTGCCGTCGAAAGAACGCGAAATGCTCCAGGCAACGCCGCCCGCGCATTCACCTTGGCCGCAATGACGGTATTCGCAATCACGCCATCCGGCGCGCTGATCACGACAATGGTTTTTCCTGTAATGTCAACGCCCGGCGCCAGGCTCTGAATCGCCCGATCCGTGTACCCATGCAACATCGAGCCCGTCGCCCACGTGCGCAAAGGCAGAAACAACGGCGCGACCACGATATGCAGAAAAATGAACAATCCAGCTACCGCGCCCGCATAAAAACGCGCCGGTCGACCAAGATGATCCCGTGCCGCGCAAATCAATTGCGAAACGAGGCCAAATCCACCGAGACCCGCGAAAAGCAGATTTCGATCCCCAGGCCAGGTCGCACACGCGGGCAAAAGGCACAACACCAT
>JBGAOI010000446.1:0-6338 GCA_044221885.1 Polyangium sp. (in: bacteria) | reverse complement strand
ATTCTGATGGATCCCCCAGAACATACGGCAACCCGAGCACTCGTGACGCATGCGTTTGGTGCACGCGTCTTGCCGCGCGTCGAGCCGCTTGCACGGCGAGCCTGCGCGGAATTCGCAAATCGCGCTCCAGGCGCCGGCGTCATCAATATTTGTGACGAAATTTCGACGGTTCTTCCTGGCAATGTCATTGCGAATTTGTTGGGACTCGATGATGCCTCCGTCGACAAGCTCCGCATTTGGACCGAAGACCTCGTTTCGGTCAATCCAGGAACTCCGCCGGAATCGCAGCCACGTATCATCGCCACGGTTTGCAGCTTGGAAACGCATCTGCGGCGCATGCTCGAAGATCGCAAGAAAAACCCGCGTGACGATCTGGCCACCCAATTGCTCGAGGCAGAAATCAGCGGACAAAAGTTATCGGACGACGATGTGGTGAGCTTTTTCTTTTTACTGGTCACCGCAGGATTTGAAACCACGACGCATTTGATCACTCAAGCGCTGCGGATCCTGGCCCTGCACCCGCACCTCATTGGCAGATTACGGGCAGATCCGTCGGCAATTCCTTCGTTTATCGAGGAAGTTCTACGTTTTGAGCCCTCGACCCATGCGCGATTACGCATCGTGACAGAAGACACCGAATTGGCGGGGGTAGTGTTGCCCAAAGGAACGCTGGTCATGCCCCTGCTCGCTTCCGCCAATCGCGATGAACAGTATTTCGAGAATCCCGATCAATTCGATATGGACCGGAAACAGAAAGCGTCACTCGCGTTTGGGCATGGAATCCACTTTTGCCTTGGAGCAACCTTGGCGCGCCTCGAAACACGGATTGTCCTCGAAGAACTCTTGCCGCGAATTCGCGATATTCGCTTGGTGGGAGAAGTTATTTGGAACGCTTCGCTTACGGTCCGGGGACCCACGAAATGCGATTTGGAGCTGGTTCCCGCATAAACGCGTTCAAACTCATGGCGTAGACGTCATGGACGTCGTGGGCGCAGCGGGCTTCGACATCGTGCTTCCGACGAGAGCGCCGCCAGCGAAATAGGTTCCCGTATCGGAGTCGGGTAGGATGTCGTAGGTCAACGCGTGCGCATAAGGGACGCGTTGCATGTCCTTGATCACCGCGCCGCCAAGCAAATTGCCGCGTTTCAAATCGCCAAACGAGCGTCCATCCGCCGTGGGATGGCCGGCGCTGATTTCAAGGATACGGCCCCCCTCGAGTTCGACACGCAGGACAAAATGGTTTGTCACAGGATTGCTCTGCGTACGACGAATTGGAACGGCCACAATCGCCCCTTGATGGACGCTGTAAACAAGATCGCCTTCGGCGAGCGAAGCGATGGGTTTTTCCCCACTGGGCGTAGCGATGGGCGTCTCCGGTGAAGCGCATTCGCACGACGTGCATCCTGTCGGACACGTCCCATTGGCATTGGGCATGTGGCATCCGAGCATATCGCCAATCGGTCCGGGCACATTGCAGCAAAGTTCGCCTGGCTTGCAGCAATTTGCGCCGCAACACGTCCCCGCTGGACCACAGAGTGCGCCATTGCACGGCGGCGCTTTGCACACGCCATTGTCGCAATACGGCGTCGTCGGGTCGCATTTGTTTCCACACGCGCCGCAATTGTTGATGTCATTGTTGAGATTCGTGCATGCACCTCCGCAACACGTGAAATCGCAGAAACCACACGCACTACCACCCGAACCGGCCGTTCCGCTCGAACTGGTCGAACTGCTCGCGCCGCCGGCGCCCCCTGCCCCGCCTTTGCCGCCCGTGCCCATGGAACCGCCATCTCCGCCCGCGCCAGCCGACCCGGACGAACTCGAGGCGGTTTGCCCACCACCTTGCCCGCCGGAAGTTACATCGGCGCCGCAGCCGGCAATGGACAAGCTCACCAAACCGAAAAAGAGAATGTGGTGCTTCATGAAATCGATGGTACCACGACTTCACGAAAGACGACAAACGGTTTGTCGGAGCAGAGAATGTACGCTGGACGGATTGGGCAGAACGGGGACGGCGTAACGTTTCGTTAGCGCGCTTCTTCGCGAACGACCGTTTGCCCCAACTGTTTCAGCAGCGGAAGGTTCGTCGCGGTAATGTACCGTGCTGACTCTTCGGGGTGAGCAAAGTGCTGGTGCCAGCACCACGGTGGAACATAGACCGCATCGCCTGCTTTCCAATCGAATCGTTGTCCTTCGGTAATGGTGTAACCACGACCCGAAATGACATAAATGAGCGATTCGTAGGCATGTCGGTGATTCGACGTGGATGCTCCAGGGTCGAGGTCTCCGATGCTCAAGCTGACGTTGTTGCTTGGCAATTTCACCGAGTAAACGGGATGACCACGTTCCCGCGAAAAATCGGCTGCTGGTGTATCAACGACGGTCACGTCGCGATGCACGCAATCGGGTCCCGGATTTCGCGAAGGAATCGGCACCAATGAATCGCGATTGTGACTCGTATTGGTGAACGATTCGCTGGCCACGCGATTATTTTCGGACGAACTCATGCCAACGCTCCCTGAGCGGCGACATTAACAGCCGGTCGGTGGGCGGTTGTCGCGGTCGCATCAATTTCGGACATCATTTCATCGAAGAATGCACTTCGAATCACGAGCGCGCGGTACACGCCAACTGCGAGTTCTCGCTTGGTTTCGGGCGTGTCTGCAAGCGAAATGGCGATATCGCGCAAGGTGTGGGCATGTTCGTCATCCACAACTGCGTGCAAATCGAAAAAGACGCGGTCCCGAGGCGCCATGTTGGGCCACGCGATTGCGATACCGCGCAGGATTCGTCGATACATGACGGCGACGATACCTTCGGTACCAATGCCAAGAGCTCCGACGCCTTGAATTTCGCCACCGTGCATACACAAGCCGCGGAAAGCATCGACCCAGGAGAGCGTCGCAACGTACGGCTTGCGCTTCAGGATTTCTTCGGGTTTGGCGCCAATCGACCGCAGGAAGCGGCGGAAAAGCTCGGGATGCGGCGCCTTGGCATGTTCTGGATCAATGCCATTTCGCAGGAGTTCGGCTGCTTCATCCGGCGGAATGTGGCCGCTTTCATCGGCTGCATTTTGGACGAGCGCGGAACGACTTTTCGGGGCCTCGATGTTTGCCATGACCGCCGTCAAGTACCGTGTGAACTGGTGGCTGTAATGGTAGTACTCGCTGAGCAGGAACGTGATATTGGCCTTGACATCGGGGAGATCACCAACAGCAATACGCTCGAGCAGCGGGTGATTCGCCGCGCGTGAGGTTAGTGCGTATTCTTGCAATGCCTCCACGAATGCCGAAGGAGACGAATCAGCTTCCAAGAGACGCTCGATTAAACCCATTGTGATACTCCATCCCCCGACGCCTGTCTTGACGGACTCTTTTAGAGAGCAGCATTGGTGCCAAATGCGCAGCGCTTCGGCAACGTGCGAAGTTCATTGAAAATCCCGACCAACCGCATGTGGCACATGCAGTGCGTCAGGAACATCTGCACAGCAATTGATCGGTCGACTGATCTGCAAATGCTGCGCAGTGATCAATTTCTGATCAGTTTACTCGCCACACGTGTTACGATTCTGTTCGACGCCAGAACGGCGTTTGGTCAGCCTTATGACGGCTCTTCGTGCATCGAGTAGATTTTCGACTTCCAGCAGTCCTGTCGACAGCGGCCAGAAAGCTTCGTACACTGCGCCCAACATGGTCTCGTTTGTCGCGGAAAACCAGGCCATGTGCAGGCTCCTCGAGACGGCGGAACGCGTCGCTCAGCACGATCTTCCCGTGCTTTTGCTGGGCGAAAGCGGCACGGGAAAAGAAATGCTTGCACAACGAATCGTGGTGTCGAGCAGTCGGGCGCGAAAACCCTTCGTGCGCTGCAATTGTGCCGCGTTGCCGGCGGGACTTGCCGAAGTCGAATTGTTCGGTCATGCGCACGGCGCATTTACGGGCGCGCATCAAAGTAGGCGCGGAATTTTTGCCGAAGCGGACGGCGGCACGCTCCTGCTCGACGAGGTTGGGGATTTGCCGATCGATGTGCAAGCGAAGCTTTTGCGCGTCTTGCAAAATGGCGAAATTCAAACCGTTGGCGGAAGGCGGCCTGGAGACGGGCCAAACCGCGTCGATGTACGAATCATTGCTTCGACGAATCGCGACCTGGGCGCTGCTGTAGACGAAGGTACATTTCGTGCCGATTTGCTTTATCGGCTGAGTGTGGTCGTTTTGTATTTGCCACCGCTACGCGAGCGTCCAGAAGACATCGTCCCGCTTGCAAGAGAATTTGCGACCAATTATGGTCGAAAATTCGGTTTGGGGCCGATTACGATCTCGCCCGCACTTGCCAGCCGCATTACGTCACATCCTTGGCCTGGAAATGTGCGCGAACTCGAAAATGCCATTGCGCGCATGATAGCGCTCAATTCTGGCTCCAATTTGGATCTTCCGGATTGGGACCGTGCGCAAGCAGCTTCATTGGGCGCTCGATGGAGTCCCGCCGCCGCTACGCCTCCCGCTCCCCCGCCCCGCGAGACGCCAATTCCCCGCGAAGTTGCACCAGACGACAATGGTTTGTCTTTACGAGAACGGATCGAACGGGTCGAAAGAGAAATACTCGCCGATGCGCTTGCAGCCCATGGTGGCAATCAAAGCCGCGTAGCTCGAAGTCTAAACATCAGCCGTGTGACCTTGGCGGCGAAAATTCGGAAATATCAGCTTCGTGCTGAACCAGACGGTCGAGAAATGGATGGAGTTCCCCCATCGGGACCGCAATCGGTTCGTCAGGGCTCGGGTGGTGATTCGTAATGATTCGGGGTTTCATTTCGTTTCGAAATCTTCAGGCGCTCGTCATTCGGGATCGCCCGCAGCACGTACAATACGGCATTGCACTTGCGCTTTTCGCCGTCGCATTGGTCGTGACGCTTTTGCTAAAAGCGTGGATTGCGCCAAGCCCATTTCCATTTTTCTTTTTTGCCACCATGCTTGCTGGATGCCTCGGCGGACTGGGTCCAGGTATGGTCTCGACGGCGCTGGGCAGTTGGGCCGTATTGCAATTTTTCCTGCCATCTTTTTTCGAAGAATCAGGCGGAATCAACATCAGCACGGTCATTCGGTTTGGCGCATTTTTTCTCGTCTCGGTATTACTTGGAGGATTTGCGGCGGCCTTACGTTCGGCCCTGCGCACAGCCGATGTCACCCTCGAAGCTTTGAAACAGGCAGAAATCGACCGCGCTGGTCTGTTTGCCCGAGAACAAGCTGCACGAGCCGAGGCGGAAGCCGCGAAAGCTCGATTTGCGTTCTTGGCGGAGGCCAGTGCGCTTCTCGATGCGTCGCTCGATTATACGACAACGTTGGCGAGCGTTGCCGTTTTGGCCGTGCCGCATCTTGGCGATTGGTGCATTATCGACACGACGGAACCAGGCAACGAAGCCAATTCGGAAGACAAACCCCTTTTTTCACGACTTACCGTGGCGCACGCCGATCCGGTGCGCAGACAAGTCGCACACCAATTAAAACTCCGTTATCCACCGAATACGACGGATATTCACGGAGCTCCACAAGTAGCCCGAACGGGCGCATCCGAATTCGTAGCGGATGTATCGGAAGCGTGGACCCGAGAATTTGCGCAAAATGACGCGCATTTAGAATTGCTCGGAGAACTCGGTTTGTCTTCGTATATGTGCGTTCCCATGGCCGCACGCGGCCGTATCTTGGGCGCTATCACCCTTGTACGCGGTAAAACGCAACCTCGGTATGATGCCGCAGATTTGGCCTTGGCGGAAGACTTGGCCCATCGAGCAGCTTTGGCGATCGACACGGCGCGCCTGTATCATCGAGCGCGCGGTGGCGAAGCGACCGAATGAAGGATTCTTGGCGGGCAAACCAGCAACGCGAAATTGAATATTGCTTCAACCGCGGAGTTTTGTGGCGATCTTTGTCACGTGCCGGCCAAGGAGTTTGCCATGGGCAATGTCGTGCTCGGTCGGAGGTGCCTTGGTCGTAACCGAGGGACCATAAGGATTGCCTCCTGCGGCAAACACGACCGGCTCGGCGTATCCTGGCGCGGCAACGACTCCGCCAAAGTGGTAGAAAGACACATAAAGCGAAAGAAGCGTGGCTTCTTGCCCGCCATTGGGATTTTGCGCCGATGTAAAGCCGGCATAAACCTTGTTGGCGAGTTTTCCCTGGAACCAAAGGCCACCAAGCGAATCGATAAACGCTTTCAGTTGCGAAGAAACGTTTCCAAAACGCGTCGGTGTTCCGAAAACAACAGCATCGGCCCAGTCCATATCGTCGTGAGACGCACGCGGTTCACCTTTGACTTTGTCCGCAAATGCGCGCCACGCCGGATTGCTA
>JBGAOI010000445.1:0-6350 GCA_044221885.1 Polyangium sp. (in: bacteria) | reverse complement strand
GTTGCATGGTGTCGGGAGCTGTATCGCGGGAGGTGACCGACGGGAGCAAAAAATCGAAAAAGCTCGAAGCGACTTGTCTGACCACTTGGTCGGACGAGCGAACTGAATCAATGACCGAAAAAGGATCAAGACCATGCAGGACGTAAATTCGCATAACGCAAAAAAGGCCGGTGTTGCTTTGGACAAACTGGCCCGCATTGCAAGCTACACGCCGCCGGCCGTCGTCGGCGCGATGACCTTTGCACATACAGGAGGCTCCTGGACGACAGCGTGCACGCCGTCGGTTGGAAGCCCCAGCTCGGCGTGCGCGCCGAATGTTGGAAGCCCCAGCTCGGGCTGTACGCCACAAGTGGGAAGCCCGTCGTAAAGAGCGTGGAATGCAAGTCTTGTTGATTCCACGTGTTTCGGCACGACTCTGTTTGTCGCAGGGTCGTGCCGAAATGGCCGCCCGCATTCCGAACGATTGGTCCGCGTCATTCGAAGGCGCGTTGGCCGATGACGTTGCCTCGTATGCAGCAAATCGTACGCCGTCTGCACGGCTCGAAGCGCTGGCACGAGTAAATCCCGCGATTGCCGCGCTGCTCGCTTGGCGCGATGAATCGTGGTTGCCTTTGCGCGGTCCGCTCGATGCCGTGCGTCAAGATGGCTTCGATATGCTATTTATCGAGCTTCTCGGGAAGTGCAACGAGCGTTGCGTGCATTGTTATGCCGACGCTGGTCCAAGCGTGCGAAATGCGCTCGACCGTGAGACTTGCGAAGCGATCTTGGATGACGCTGCTTTACTCGGTTTTCGCCGGGTGCAATTCACGGGTGGCGATCCATTGCTTTGCGATTTCTTGCCCGAGCTTCTCGAACGCGCCGCGCAATACGATTTCATCGCGCGTGAAATCTATACGAATGGTTTGTTGCTCGACGACGACCTGTTGGATCGACTCGCGCCACATCGTCCATCGTTTGCGTTTTCATATTATTCACATGTGGCGGCAACGCATGATGCAATCACGCGCACGCGCGGCAGCCATGCCCGGACGCGTGCGGCCATCGCGCGTGTCGTCGCTCGTGGGCTTCCCGTACGTGCGGCTGTCATTGCCATGGCCGAAAATGCCACGGATGTCGAGGGCGCCGTTGCGGATCTGAAATCGCTTGGTGTCCCAACGATTCACGTGGCCAATACCGTCGCGATTGGGCGCGGAGCGCAGCAGGAGACATCCGGAAGTGAGCAAACGAGCGCGGGGCATCGTCATGGCGATGCGGGAAGACAAGGCAAATTGGCCATTACGTGGAGCGGCGACGTCGTGCCCTGCATTTTTAATCGCCGCCGAGTGCTCGGACAAATTGGTTCGTCGCGATTGCGCGATATCATGGCGGCGCTCGATGGCTCGCGATCCAATTGCAAGCGTTTGTCCGTCATGGCGCCGAATCCGAATACCGGACTTGCTTGTCCGAGCTGCCGTTTGACCGACGATTTGCTCGGCGTTGTTGGAGGCTTATGAAGCCAATGGTTGTTTCAAACCTTTCGCGTACCGAATTGCCGGACGGCGAAGCGCTCGTTCAAACGCCCCAAGCCGAGCGTACGTTGATTGTCAATGCGGTGGGCGATGCCGTGCTCGATCTTTGCGACGGCACGCGCACCATTGCCGAGATTGCGGCCATTTTGCGCGCTGCAATGAACGTTCCGGCGAATGTCGACGTCGAGGCGGATGTCGAGCGGCTCGTCAGACAGCTCTTGGACGCTGGCGTGATCGGAGTGTCGGAAGCGTGAACCACGAACAATTCACCAAGACGCTCGATGATCCTCGCGAAGTCCGTCATTCCCGATAAATCACGCCCATCGAGCCGAGCATGCGCACATCAGCCGCCGAATTTTTTGGCCAGTTTCGCGTATTTATCGGCGATCGTATCTTCGTCGAATACATCGCCCTGGAGCGTTCGTGGGACTGAAAGCGCAATCCGGTCATAATCATCGACCGACGGTCCTGTCTTTTTTTGCCCAAGCTCGCGAAGGACCATAATAGACGACTTCGTTCTCGAAGGGTTCGTCTTTGGCGACGCGGCTTCAGCTCCTCTCATGCGAAGCCGCGTAGGCCAAGACGAACACCCCCACGAATGCTGCGGTATGATGGACCTTCGAGCCACGGGCAATCATCACGACGAACTCGCCCCTGAGATTTGCAACAGATGTGCCTGAACATCATCTCCCAAAGCCATTGCCGCGTATCGATATCCTTACTTCTTCCGTATTCGTTCAAAGCCTGGGACGCACCATTGCAGTACCCGCCGAAGTAAACCTCTTCAAAACAGCACGCCTGGGGGAACTGGCTTGACTTCGTCCGGTAATTCCTTGTCGCCCAATCGTTGGCGCACGTTGATCTCGATCATGGTCGATAACGCCGAAAGCGGAACCGTGTTGTAGAACATGTTGAACGGATCTTCGAGCACCCGACCCACTTCGCCAATCAACGAAAATGCCAAACAAACCAAGACGTTGGATGGAATCGTGAGCCATCCCATATCGTCCCAAATCGCAAACGGAAACAGCGTTGCATACGCCCAAATGAGCCGCTCGCCAATGAAGCCGTAACTTCGCGGCATGGGCGTGTTCTTGATGCGTTCGCAAGCACCTTGTACGTCTAGGAAATCATTGATCAACTTGTCGAGACCTTGCAATCGATACGGATCGATCGCGCCCCGCGTGGAAAGACTTTCGAGTGTGGCGAATTGTTCGTGCAAAATCGCGTAAGGTATGTTCTTTTCGTTCTTCAGCTTCTCCCGTTCGGCTTCTGACAAAAGCCGCCCGACATTTTCATCCGCCAAGACGTTCTGTTTGCGCAAATGCGCACGTAAGGCATGCACATACGCGGCGTGACGCAAAACGAGTTGCCGCTTGACCTTGGGCAGTTCGATTCCTTCCGCCGGCTGGACGTAACTCAATACTTGCAGCGCAAAATGGCGGGACGAATTGACCAATTTCCCCCAAAGTTGCCGGCCTTCCCACCATCGCGAATACGCATTGTTCGTTCGAAAGCTGACGAAAATGCCCAATGCGCCACCGACGACTCCGAGCGGCAACGCTGGGAGCCTGAAGCGGAGAATCTCGAATTCGTGCAGGGTGGTTACGGTAGCTCCGATAGCCGTAAAGAGTAGCACCGCGCGCCATTGCCAAAACAAGAGCCGCAAAATCGATCCACCTTCTGCAACGATCATCTCGGTCTTCCTCCGAATTTCGCTTCTTGCCGCAAATCGCTCGCCGCCGCAAGCACTTCAGTATTTCGAGCGATGTCGACCGACGATTTCGGGTGCGAGCAGATAAATCAACGGGCTGTTAACAGGAACGCGTTGTCAATCCAGAACAGCCTGTTGAATGATGCACTGGTAGGGGCGCGAGGAAGATGTCATCCCAGAACTCGAGATACCGTTCGTCTCGTACACACGTCCCGGGTTGAAGAGGCTGTCGGGACGAACGATCGTCCCGCCTTTCGCTGTAGACAGCCTGCTCGACGCCCGTCAAAATCCAGTCAAAACAATCTTTCCCCGCGCTTTGCCCGTTTCGATGCGCGCATGGGCCTCGCGCAAATTCGCCGCATTGATGGGCGATAACGTTTCCGCGAGCGTCGTACGCAAGTGGCCTTCATCCACGAGCTTTCCAACTCGAGTGAGCAATTCGCCTTGTTGATTCATATCTTCCGTTTGGAAAATGGAACGAGTGAACATCAACTCCCAATGCAAGGATAAACTCTTGCGTTTGAGCGCCATGATATCGAGGGGTTTGGATGGATCGTCGATCAGGGCGATTTTCCCTTGTGGCGCCGCGACTTCGACAATATTTGCCCAATGTTCGTCGGTTTGCGTCAAACTCGCAATGAATTCCACATTCGGCACTCCGGCCGATGCCAATTGCGGAGCGAAAGGTGAACTGTGATCGATGACGTGATGGGCTCCCAATTCACGACACCAAGATTGCGTTTCTGGCCGACTTGCCGTGGCAATTACGGTTAGTTTCGTGAGCGTTCGCGCCAGTTGAATCAGAATCGAGCCGACGCCACCGGCTCCGCCAATGATCAATAACCGTCGACCTTCGCCGCCGCCTTGCGATACGCCCAAGCGATCGAAAAGCAATTCCCAAGCCGTGATCGACGTCAGTGGCAATGCTGCCGCTTGCGCATCCGACAAACTCTGCGGAGCATGGCCAACGATCCGCGCATCGACCAAGTGAAATTCCGCATTCGTTCCTGGACGAAGAATCGAACCTGCGTAATACACTCGATCACCCTGGGCAAACCCTTTTACTTCGTTTCCAAGGGCATCGACGACTCCAACGGCATCCCAGCCGAGAATTTCCGGTAGATTGGGTTTGGGGGTTCGATTGCGACGAACTTTCGTATCGACCGGATTCACCGAAACTGCGGCGACTTTCACGCGCAAGTCATGAGCGCCAGGTTCCGGAATCGGCAGCTCGAGATCCAGAAGAGCGTCGGCTCGGTCGATGGAACCAGCTTGCGTGTAACCTACTGCTTTCATGAAAAAAACTCCTCTACGCCGAGCGAAGTCGAACCCCGTGAACGAACCTCGCGAACGAGATACTTGACTTTACCCACGAAAAAGAAAAGATGCTGATTGCAGCAACACTTTCTTCGAAACGATGAAAATCAACCGCCTCGACGACTTGATTGTATTCATACACACCGCGGAATCGGGTAGTTTCTCGGCCGCCGCCCGACGATTGCACATGACCCCGGCTTTTGCGAGCGCGGCGATCAAGCGCTTGGAAGATACCTTGGGCGTGCGTCTTTTTGAACGTTCCACGCGTCGTTTGCGTTTGAACGAGGCCGGAGAGCGTTATCTCCCTTATGCTGTCGAAGCGGTCCATGCCCTGAAGGCGGGCGAATCGACGCTCCTCGACCATGCTGATTCGGGAGTATTGTCCGGTTCCCTCCGGATAGCCATGCCAAGCGACTTGGGACGCAGTTATCTCATGACTTGGCTCGACGCCTATTTGCAGCAAATTGGGTCAACAGTGCCGATTTCCGCGCTGAAGATGGAGTTACGCGTGAGCGATCGCCTTGCAGATCTGCTCGAACAACCCATAGACGTCGCGATTCGTTATGGCGTTCCCGCGGATTCTGGGTTCATTGCGCTTCCGCTTGCTCCACAGAATCGACGCGTCTTGTGTGCGGCGCCCGAGTATCTGGCCCGTTTTGGCGTTCCTCGAAGTCTCGCGGACTTGACAAACCATAATTGTTTGCGATTCATGCTTGCTGATCGCGTCTACAGTCGCTGGCGATTTGATGGAATCGATGGGAAACACGTGGTCGAAGTCCAGGGTGACCGTATTGCCGATGATGCCGATATCGTCCGACGCTGGGCGGTTGCGGGTCTGGGAATCGCCTACAAGAGCCACCTCGATGTCGTGGACGACCTGAAGATGGGGCGATTGCAACGCATCTTGCCCGATATCCAGGGCGAACATGTGCCCTTGGTGATGCTCGTGGTGAGTCGCAATCGTTTGACTTCAGGTTTACGACACCTGGCCAAATATCTTGCGTTGGAATGTCAGAAGCGCGCGAGCTGATAAAGAATTCTGTGATCGTTCACGCTTTGTTCGCGGTAGCGAGGTCCGGCTGTTTGTCTCTGTCAAAGATGCGTGTAAAAATGAAAGTGGGCCCGGTGTTTCATCATGTGTTGAACCACACGGTCATCGTTTTGGCGATGTCGCGAATCGAGCCCTTGCATTCCCGATTCACCTGTGTTCTATGTGCCAGCGTGACAGCAGTTCGTGCCTTTTACCATTCTTCCTGTTCCACTGCGGCCGAAGTGCACAAGGCTCACTCATGAGCATGGAGTACGAATGCGTTTGCGCATCGAGCGAATCATCGGTATGGCACTTCCGAGTGTTGTCGGGCTGTTGTATGCATCGACGGCTCGGGCCGTGGATTTGTCCAATGTCGACTTCGTACGCGCGGAGTTCGGCTACACTCATATTCTAGGGGACTCGAATCGGGCTTTGGGCACGCGTGTTCCTTATGGAGGGGGACTCGGTGGGTTTCGCGTGGCCGCGTCGAAACGTTTCAAACCGTGGGTCGGCTACGAATTCGACTTCCATCTCCTTGCGGGGGGAATCAATGAGCCGCAGGCGGACGTCGGGCTCGCCTTTTCTACGGTTTTCGCGCCCCTGCAGTGGAAAGGGAGCAGTTCCGGCTCGCTGGTGTTCGGAATCGGCCTTGGCGGAGGCGTCGGCCGGCCCCTCTGGCTGCCGTGGGAACCATCCGCAAATGCCTTGGCTTTTACACGACTCATGGTTTTGCCGACGGCCAAGACCAGGCTGCAGATCGAATATCGAATTACGCCCATTT
>JBGAOI010000444.1:3991-6358 GCA_044221885.1 Polyangium sp. (in: bacteria) | reverse complement strand
GACCCGGGCCACCCAAGGGCACCGACTGAACCGGCGCGACAAACCCCTCGTCGGCCGCAGCAAGAGAAGCCAGATCGTACAGCGCCAACGTTCCATCGAGCATCGCGACGGCAATACTGGTCTCCGTCACGGCTACATCCGCCAATGCGGATGGTAGCCCGATGATTTTCGCTTCTGTGCGCGGACCTTCCCGCATCGCGACGCAAAGCGACGTTCCACTACGCTTGAATACCGCCGAAAGGACGCGGCTACCACGCACCTGGTCAAAGTCTGCTGCCAATCGCGGCAAAACAACGCGCGAACTTGGCGCGCGATCCAAACTCGAACTCGCATAATAACGCAGTTGCCCGCCTTCTTCGCCGTCTGCAACAAGGCAGATCGCCCCATCACTCGCATGGATCGCTCGCGTTCGGCCAGGTACGTCGACGGGTCGCGCGCTCACTTCACCACGTCCCAGGGACAGGACAAACACCTTGCCATCCTCGCTGATCGCAAGCGCGCTGTCTCCGGCAGGTCGGGGGCAAATCGTCTGAATATCGCGTACGATCTCGCGTACCCGTGTCGGATCGGATAACGGTACCGACCACACTGTGCCCTCTTTTCCGAGCACCAACGCAAAGTCTTTTGACAGAAGCGCTATCTCCTGTGCTGCAATGCGGGGCAGTTCCAGGGGATCGCCACCTGCGCTCGCGCCAGGCTCGATCGCAATCCGGGCTGGTCTTCCCGTCATAAACGCGACCATGCCGGAATTTGTCAGCGATGCGCATGCGACAATGCCGGCGCCAAGATGAAAGACCTTCCTAGGCGACTCGAAATGCGAACTCATCGCCCGATCGTACTCGAATCTCATGCGCTCGGGTCAAACAAATCGCTCGGAAACTCAACACGTTGCTAACCGCGTAATTTCGCCCCCTGAGCGATCGTGCAGCGATCCAGTTTTTGCGTCAGTGGTGGCAGTCAAGATTGCAAAATTATCGCGAACCTCCAAATCGGATTTTTCGTATGAAAGTGTTTTACGCTCTTCACGACGAATTTGCTTGGGGACGACTGTTCAAGTTGAATCGGCGGCATTTCGATTGACACGTAGCGGCGCTGGCGCGTCAATGGCGAACCGGCACCACTGATTTCTTCCGGCGCTCGATTGCGGCTATTGCTGTTTTCATGACGCTGGTACCATCGAACGTATGACCTACCCCATCTTTCGACGCGTTGGTTTGTCCTCGGTCGTTCTGGTTTCTATGGCTGCCGGATGTGGCACCGATGCTCCACCTGCACCCGTCGATGAGTTCGTTCTCGACTGGGATCTGGATGATGCGTTGGGCTCGGACAATCCGGTTTGTCCTCCAGAAACCCCCGACTGCGATGCGCTCAGCGAACCTTGTGCACTCGAGGATTCGCTCGGTAGTCCCATGCCGGGCTCGAGCCCTGCGGGTTTGACGGATCCTCCTTCGAGCAGCCGTCGAACGTGGCCGAACGGGATCATTCCCTATACCTTCAAGACATCCAACGGGAACATCCTTCTCAGCAAAGCGACCCGACAAACACTCAGCCTGGCCATGACAAACTGGCAACGCCAGACGGAAAACCGCATCAAGTTTCGCGAAAAGAGGGCCACGGACACGGCGTATGTTTTGATCGTGCCCGGCGGTCCGAAGGTCAGTCCGTTCGTGGGTTACAAGAAGGGGCAGGTTCAAGAGCTGTCTCTTGGCGACAACGAACCGATTACGGTCGTCAAACACGAACTAGGTCACGTCATTGGTCTTCATCACGAACAGAAGCGCAAGGATCGCAATCAGTTCATCAAGATCAGGACGGAGAACATCGTCAACTCGGATTCCTGTCGTTCGCAATTTGCCGTTTGCTCAGATTGCCAACTCATTGGCAAATACGACAAGGCGTCGGTCATGCATTACCGCACGCTTGATCTTTCGAGTTGTCGTACAGGGCCGGTCATTGTCGATTTGGACGGCTCCGAGCATTACCATTACTGGAAAATCAGCGAGAAGGATCTCGATGCAGTCGCGGAGCTTTACGATGCGCCAGACGAGACAACGCCGCCCGATCCGACCGGGATTCCTGAGAATGGGAGCCTTGCCGCTGGGAATTTTTGCGCGGATGTTTCGGGTGCCAGCAAAGAAGTTGGCGCGGAGATTCACGCGTGGAAGTGTCATGGCAAGAGCAATCAAGATTGGCGCATCACGAAAAATGCGCAGCTCAAGGTCAAGCACTCGCTCCGATGCGCCGCCGTTTCGGGCAAGAGTGTGGTGGGCGCTCCCATCGAGCAGATCAAGTGTGCAGATGCGCCGACGGCCGGACAGCGCTGGAAGTTCTGGAGCTCGGAAATCGTCAATGGGAAAACCGGCATGT
>JBGAOI010000444.1:0-3981 GCA_044221885.1 Polyangium sp. (in: bacteria) | reverse complement strand
GCGGGTCAGGAGATCTCACACACCGCGTGCGACGGCAGTGCTGGTCAAAAATTCGATTACAAACCCGCATTCGAAGAGCTCTGGGCCGAAGGATTGTGTCTGACACCTCAAGGCGACGCGATTGAAGGTGCTCCAATCGTTTTGGAGACGTGCGATCAACGGGCGAGCCAGAAATGGTTCCAAGGTCGCGGAGGCTTCGTGAATCGAGCGAATACCAGTCAATGCCTGCGCGTAACCGCGGCGGGCAATAGAATCGAGCTGGGCGATTGTAATGACTCGTTTGGGCAAAGGTGGGCGGTTCGTGGTGACATTCGCGAATACGATTCGAATTTGTGCGTTCAAGGTAGCGGCACCGAGGGCACTCCGCTGAAGCTTGCCGAGTGCAATGGAAGTGCATTGCAAAAATGGACCTTCTGGCCCAGGTGAGACGGGCAAGAAGCAATTGAAGGGTCCGACGGGTGGGCACGTGCAGCGTTTGCTTTGGACAAACGCTGCACGTATCAACGCACGCGTTCAGTTTGAGCCGCCATTGCCTGGATCACATAGTCCAGGGGTTGGCACTATTTCATGCGCAGCTACCATTTCGTAGAAATTGGAGACGGGCTGCTGGTACGATGCCACGACATCCCGCATTTGCAGAGGGTTTCCGGTAGGGATGAGTTGTAACATTGCGCTTTGCATGGTGATGGCATTACCCATATTTACTGGCGTATGCTGCCATGTTGGACTCGGTCCCGTCGACCATGTACCCGTGACGTAATACCCAGTATTGGGGTATGTCGTACCCGAATAGGTGATGCGCAGCTTGCTTTCGCAGCTATCGCTTCGAGCGATGATGTCACCAGTGAACGCATTTGCCAAGCTAAAAGGGTGCATCACATGCGCCGTGGAGCCGCTTGGCATGTTATTACGCCAAATGCGCGTTGTTTTGGCCGAGTTGGCGATGTAGCTTCCCAGAATATAGGCATCGCCGGTTGTCGGATCCGCATCGGCAGCGAGTGATACAGCCGTAAACGAGGCAGTAGTATCGAACGAATAGACGGCCGTTGGCGTTTGTAATGCACCTGATGGCGTTCGGTCAGCGGCCATCACGTACGTCGTTCGGATGCTATTGACCGGTGGACGCAATTCGTACCAAGCCACGCGCACATTTTGGCCGTTGTTGAGTCCGGGGCCGGCCATTATCGTTGGCAAGGACCTAATGGCTGATGCCGTACCATTGACCACGGTAGAGGTCGTCGCGGTCGACACGTAGCTTGTTACGTCGAGACTCACGTATCGAATCTCGTCGTTCTTTTCCCACACGATATGCATGTGATTGCCTACGGCCACAATGGCCGGCGTGCGCCCTCCTTGGGCACTGCCGTCGCTGGCAACGAGGATTGCTTGCTCCCAGTATCCACTGCCGGTGGGATTGCGTCGTCGGAACCAGACGTCACCGATTCCATTGGATGAATTCTTGATATACACGACGCCGACGACGCCTGTCGACGTTACAGCGACCGCGGGATTTACCGCGTTCTCGGCCGAAACGGTGTTGGAGCCGTACCAATTGACGCCATCCGTTGACCGCTCATAAGTTACGGTGGACCCGGTTGCCGTTGGGTAATTCAATACGGCATGGAATGCGTTGGCTCCATAAACCATTTTCTTGCCGTTCGTGGGCCCCGTCATTGCGCCCATGTTGGTCGTCAATTGGCTTGTCGTCAGCGCTTGTGCGGCTTCACCTACGATTTCGTCTGCGTTATCCCATTGGGGATCGTTTGCTTCCAATGCGCAACCGCTCAACGTTGCGAACATGGTTATGCCCAAGCCCATCCAGTAGGTTCTCGTTTGCATGGTTTTCCCTGAATGTGACATCGACCATCGCCGAGTCATTCGGCGAATCACGACGACATCGTCATTCGCATTGGGAAACGTCCCGCGTGCCGAAACGAATTCCACAAAAAATGTCACAAAAAACATTTACCAATTCATGACAATCAGGCGTAAGATTTGGAATCGAATGCCGTTTTATGCCATTTTCGTTGAATTTGAACCGCTCGCCATATGTCTCGAATTCACAACACGGAGGTGTAAGATTTGCTGCCGATCAGCGTTTACGCCGACTTTTCGATTGACTTACACTGAGGCGGGTGTTTTTTTGTGCTCATGTTACGAAAATTCTTCCCCGCGTTCTTTCTTCTCGGTTGTGGCAGCGAAATTCGCGTGGAACAGAATCCCCCCAAGCCACCCGAAGTCGTTGTTCCGACATTGCCCCAAGGTACTTGTTCCCAAAATGAACCAGTTACAATTACGACTCTCCAATCGCCGCACGGGCTGACTTCGGGCAATGGTCGCTTGTATTTTACGGACAGAGCCGATTTGTATAATTGTGAAGGTAGCGTGCAAGCCTACACGCCTGGAGATGCGACGCCCGAGGTCCTCGTTTCCGGAATATGTGCACCCAATCGCATCGAATATGGCGAAGGTCAACTCTATTGGTTGAGCCACTCGGGGTACGTTGTGCCCAACGGTGATGTTTCGGTCTTGGACCTTGAATCCGGGACCGTCTCGACGCTTGCGAATAGCCTCATTTCGCCCGATGCTTTGGCTCTGGACCAGCGATTCCTATACGTCGGCGCCGATGTGGCCACTGAATTGCAAAGCCCAGGGCGCCTTTTGCGAATAGATCGGCAAACCAATGAAATCATTGAGTTGGCGACATCACCGGGGCGCGTCGCCGATATTGCTTTGGACAGCGATTACGTCTATTGGACGAGTTCGGTCGGATTTCTAAATGGGAATCCCAACAACGATAGCGCTGTGTTTCGTATTTTGAAACAAGGCGGCACCAAGGAAACATTGATGGATGGTTTGGCCGGGCCGTATGCGCTGGCGCGAGCCGGAACGCGTGTGTACGTGGTTCATTCCGAAGCGGGTGAAATCATCGATATGTCGGCCGATGGAACCGAACCGTTGATCCTCGCGTCGAATATGCAATACCCGGGCGACGTAGCATCGGATGGACAAGATGTTTATGTGACCACCTGGGGGCCGCCATCGGATTTGTTCCACATTCGCCCGAATGAAGTCCACTCCATGGCAAAAACCATCGGTTATGCGGATCAAATCCTGCTCGGCACGGAGTGTATTTATTGGACCGAGCAATACATAGATGACGCGTTTAACGGCGTTTTGCGTGCAATGGCTCGGTAGTCGCACCGATTTCCGCCAAATCGCCGGCTAAAGCTCACTTGGGTTTGCCGTCGTGCGGACCCAAGGGTCGTTCGGGACAATCCTTCCAATGGCGCCCGCTGATTTCTGCATTTCGCGCTGGATGCAAGGGATAATGGATCTGATTGTCGGGCCGTTTGTGTTCACCCACGACCAAAAGCCGTACATTTTGATCCGTATTGTTGAGCACTGTATGCGCTATGCCCGTGCCAGGCTTGAATCCAACCGCGTCGCCGGGCTTCAATCGGACCAAGTGTCCGTCCAGCCAAACATCCGGATTCCCTTCGATCACATATACAAGTTCTTCTTCCGTTTTCTCCGCATGTGGCCAGCTTGTCCGGCGCCCCGGCGGAAGAACTTCATGATGCACTCCGAGTCGCTCGAACCCAAAGGTTCGTCCAAACGCACTTCCGATCGAGAGGAGCTCATCACTCCCTGGATAAGCGGAATCATCGGCGTCTTGAATTTCGGTCCAATGGCGAATGAAATCGGGGCGAGTTGTCATGGCAATGTTCCTTCGCGCCAGCTCGTAGCACGAGGGTGAAGCCATGCGCAACCATTTTGCGCGTTGTGCATTCACAATGCGCTTGTATTCGCGCGCTTGATCGGTTACACCTCGCGCGCGTCGCGTGGGACGCTCGTGGAGCCCGAGATATGCCTGTCAACGTCATGCATTTTCAACACCAGGGACGTGCCCAATGGGGCGTCGTACGTGAAGGGCAAATCACGCCAATCCCAGGTGATTATCCTACCACGGCCGACTTC
>JBGAOI010000443.1:0-6365 GCA_044221885.1 Polyangium sp. (in: bacteria) | reverse complement strand
TTATCCAGCGATCGGCGATTTCAGCAATCGGCACCGCATTCAGATAGTGCAGTTTTTCCCGGCCGCGTTTCTCGGTGGTGACGAGATTGGCTTCTTCCAGGATCGCAATGTGTTTCGAAACAGCTTGCCGCGACATCGCCAAACCCGAACACAACTCGGCCAGCGTCTGCCCGCTTTTGGCGAAAAGACTGTCGAGAAGTGCGCGTCGGCTTTCATCCGCCAGCGCCCGGAACACCAGATCCATGGGTAGCAATATGCAACCAAACGGTTGCATGTCAAGACTCATGTTGCAGAAAGGTGGAAAAGGCGGGCTAGCACGATGCTGCCACTGCGTTTCTTGCGCTTGTCGAGGCTTTGAGCCTTCTGGTAGCGTCGTGTTAGAGCGTGGGGATTGGGGGGCGTTGGGCGAATACGAATTTTTTGGCCACGGCCAATCGGACGCGCGAATGGTTCTGAAAGATGAACACGGGGCCCCAGGTGGTCTCGACTCGGTCGGTGCGCAGGTCGATGAAGTCGCCGTCGTGACCCAATTCGTCGAACAGGATCGTCTCGGGATACATCGATGAGTTTACCGGAGATGTCGTCGACGAGGGTAAAACCGTATTCGAGGACTTCGTGGGCGGCGATTTTCGCGTTGAAGTTATGCACGTCACGAATGATGCGTGCGGTTTTTCTGGGCCGGGGCATAACGTCGGGATTGCGCGAACGCGACAATGAGCGGACGTCCAAGAAAAACGTTGCGGATTTGGGGCGAAGGGGGGCTGCTACATTACGACCTCCAAAGCCGCACGTCCGCGCCATCGGTTCACTACACGTCCCATTGCATCCAGTGCGACTGCCCAGACGGGATCCAGCGGTTCACAAGCAGCCCCTGGCGTCAAATCGATACTTGCAGAATCCAAAAAAGGTTCGCCAAGGGGTTGCAATTTATAACGCGATACCAATTGCTCCAATTGGACGATGCCTGGATCGGGTTGTACCACTTGAACTTCTTTGGAAACCGGTAGGCCCGTGAGCAAAATCGATGGCTGCAACGTGAGAAGATGAGGCAATCCGTCCATATCCGTAACCCTTGGGAGCCTCGAGCTGTTGTACGGAGTTACGAGCCATGCGCGTTCTGTACCCGCTTGCGTAGCCATAAGATTGGGGTGCGTTGCCGTTGCCGATGCATGGTGCGGAATCTTGAGCGCGTGGTGGTCACCGAGTTCAGGACGTACACCCAGCACTTGATCCCAGCCGGAAGGCACAATCGTTTTTTTGTCAGAGCGGTATCGGGGCAAATCGCCGGTCAATGCAATTCGGGTCGATCCGTACATGACTTCCAGAACCAGGCTGATATGGTTGGCTTCGCTCTTCAAACGTCGTTCCACCCCCGGTTCGGCGAGAAATTGAGCGAGGAGATCACGCTCCGGTGCGCGAGCAACAATGGTCGCCGAAGTACCTGACACTGCCAGCGGTTTACCTTGCTCCAATGCAATGAGCTGTTCTGGGTGTTCTTCATGCCAACGCTTGATAGCCCCAAGCGCACTGACGACTGCGCCAACTTTACGTTGATCGCTAGCCGAACGAGCTGGCGCAGGTATTGACTTCAATGCATCGAACAAACCGCCTGCGAGGGCAATGGTATGGGGTTTGAGCGCTTCCACCAACTCGGCAAATCCGCCTGCATGGTCCGCGTGCGGGTGCGTGAGAACCATCGCTACAACGGGATCGCCTTGCATCATTCGCCAACGTGTCACGATTTCGAGCAATGGCAGCCCATCACGAACTGTTCCGCCCGTCGTGCACCCATCAACGAGTAACCATCCTGCGCCTGGTAAAGCTACGGCAATGCCTTCCCCATAGCCCGGTCCTGCGATAAACAAGTAAAGTAACTCGCGATTGAGGACATCAAGGGTGTTGAGAAGCTCGGTTGTCACCCGGAGGTTCCTTGCACGTAACGCAGAGCATAACCCATATCGAAGTCATCAGATGCTTGCGAAACTCGAGGTTGCTGCGTAATTCGAATGATTCCTTGAGGATCATTCGGATTCTCGTAAATGGCCAGAAAAATGAATTCGCCCTCTTCGAGCGCGTGGTCGGCATAACGTGGCCATTCTTCGGGCGCGAGCGTGCGAGCAATCAATCGGCGTTTTTCTGGATCGTTATGGGGCACAGCAAGGGCCAACTGAATGCCATCGTCATCAACGGCCACAACTCGTCCAGGATACCACGAGCGTAGTTGGTTCTGCGTTGGCGTTCTGAGCGGCACCTCATCAGGAATGCGCCAACGCTTGACCTGTGGGGTTGTTGATGGATACACCGATTCGCCTAATTGCCGGGCTTCTTCTGCATCATCGATTGCTTCACGAAGTGCCTCATACCACCGTTCTTCGGAAAAAGACTCTTCGGGAATGTCTTGGAACACTGCACGCGCACGAAGCACTTCACCCGCGCTGAGCCACGCCTTCACGACCCAACGATGGGCCTGTTTGGCAAGCCAGGGCGACTGCACGATATTTTCACCATCGGGATCCATGCGCTCGAGAGCGCTGTTCCATTCCTCTTCCGCCGCTCGAAATCGTGCCTGTTCAATGAGAAAGGTAACGAGACGGCCATTGTACCAAGGATGGTCCGGTCGAAGCTTGACCGCCTCGCGAAATGCGTATTCAGCGTCTTTTCGGCGAATACCCGCACGATCAAGATTGAATCCAAGGTAATGCCAGGAATAGGCATCGCGGCGATCGAAACGGTCGAGACATTTCTGAAAGAGCTTTGCTGCTTCCACATATTGGTGATGGTCCACGCTGAGTGAACGAGCGCGGTCCCAATAAAACTCGCGCGTAGGCAGGTCGAGTTCTTCCCACCTTGCTTCTCCCAGGGAACCGGATCGACCAAGATGGTGCGCTTTTTCCAGCCAATGCTCGATGTGCTGCCAAGCTGCGGTTGGTCCGGCAGCACCGTCGAGACGTTGATGATAATCGGCGAGTGCCAGATGCTCGGACGACAGTGTTTTTTGAGGGCGATAACCAACTTTGCGAAGTCCGGCACGAACGCTGTCGAAGATTTCGATAACATCACCGGGCTCACTCAAGCAGTGCGTAATCAGCGCTTGATGTTCGTCTGGAACGCGCGCAATCTCGAGGGCAACCTTACGGGACACTGGCATTCGAGCGAGCAAGCACCTTTGCACGCCTTCTGCAAGAAAGCGCGCATCGGGCTGCTCAAGTCGAGAGGCGAGACGGTGGGTGAGTTTCTCGATTCGAAGTGGTTCATTGAGCAAATTTCTTGGATTTTCGCCCAATGCCACGAGAGCGACGAGTAATCGCAATTGCTGGCTGGTCAAGGGAACGGACGTGTGCCGCAATGCGGCCCGCAATTGATTCGCTGCCTCAGCATACCCGTGCCATGCGGCGTCGTCCGATAGCGTTGCCCTCGGCGCATCGAGCGACAATTGCCGCCATTCAGTCGTATTGCCGACGACTCGTTTTAATAAAGAGTTACCGGTAGCCTGATGGGTAAGCACGACGATTGGCATCGTGACGACCGAAAGCCATCCGCCGAGCACGTCTTCCACCTGTTCGATTTCGATGGCTTGCTGCGAGATCTGCTGGTCGGCTTCACTGCTCTTGTTCGTCGTTCGCCAAGCGGGCACCCACACAAGGAGGGCTCGACCTTCACGCGCCAACGCCTGACCAACGCCCCTCGCGCGATCACGTAGAGGCCGGTCATCGAGAGCTCGAGTAACTTCGGGCGCGCCAAGATGTGCCGCCGCTTGAAGCAGTCCATGAACGGAAATGTCGGGATCAAGCAACGATGGGAAAACAACGATAGCAAGTGGATCCGTATGATATTCACGGATGCGATCGAGCAGTCGTCGGCGCGGAACTCCCTCTCGAATTTGCACATGGATACGCGTGTTAGGTTTGATGTGCTCAACGATGCTCCGCGCATCTGTTTCAATCTGGTCAAAATGGTCAGAGAGCATGACCCCACCACTTTAGCTGGGCCGTCGATATATGCATACAAATCGCGCTTAGGGTTCTGTTGCCGCTTGATTGAATGGCATCTTGAACGCTGTACAACTTCCGCTCCACGTGTTCACGCTACTTGCGGCGCGCGCGCACTGCAACCTTTTTCTCTCCTCAGCCACTTGCCCTATCATTTTGCAGTAGACACCGCACGCAAGTCACACGCAACGCCCCACCAACCTGATCGCGATCAGCCAAATTCCACCGCCATATTACCCAACATCAGGGAATTTCGCGTCTTTTGCTGTTGGTCCGCAAGCTGCAATGACTCCATGTCGAGCTTGCCTTGCAGCTTATTCAACACGATACGTCGGAAAGGATCTCTCACATGAGTCATTCGAACAACGGCAACAATGGCGGCAACAATGGCGGCAATAGCGGCGGAAAACAAGGCGGAGGCAATGCGGGTTATCCCAGCACCAACCCTGGGAAACCGTCTGGCGGCGGCCGCGACAATAATCCGCCCAAGAAGTGAGTAATCGCGCGCGGTGGGCACCGGGCCCATAAGCCTGGGTCGCCCACCGCGGGCTTGCTTTCTTCATCAATGCAGCACCGCCACATCCTACATGCCCCGCCAACACCACGGCCAAGCATCACGCGGCGCCGCAATGTACGTCCAAGACAAGCGCCGATGCGCATCCGATATGGCTGGTCAATCAGGAAAATTCTGAACTTGCGCCGCCGTCACCCTGGTCGCGCGTTGCCCACAAATCAACGGTTGTGCGTTGCCCCGTCAATCACCGCACGTTCTTCCGGCGTATACGCGCGCAGTTTGTCCAGGAATTCGTTCCACGACCCGGCCACGAGGTACGGGCGGGGCGAATCTTCATAACGATCGAGGAAGAAAACCTGGCCGCGATCATCGCCGTCGAGCGACAAGCAAAACAAGTTGCCAAACGGATCATCCGCGACGGGGAAAAGCCGCGCATCGATTCGGCCTTGAAAACAATTCCACGACCATTCCAGGGTTTCCGATTCAACGGGCCCGGTAACACCGAGAAATATCTGCACCGAGCTTGCGCCCTGGGGACAATCGTCGATATCGACACTGGCGGCTTCGGGGCGACCTCCATTGTGCGCGAGAAGGAACGTGCGGTATTCCGGAGGTAATGGTTTACCCACGGTTTTTTCCAAGGCGTCAATGGTGTCATTGGTGAGCGGTTCACCTTCGTCGAAGAACTTCATGACGACCTCCAGCGCAAGCTAACTCCAGCGGGATCTCCCGTTTGTTTGTGGACATCTTTGGGCACCAATTGCAATGTTTCGCCATCTTGATGACGATGCCACACATACCCGCGTGGTGTCGTTTCATATTCAGCCGCCGCATTCGCCAATCCCGCATCGACGGGACGACTGCCCGTGAAGGTAAACGCAACATCCACGAGCTGAATGCCTTCGGATTCGGTGGAGGATGATTCCTTCGCCAGCTCGTCGATCTCTGCGAGTTCTTCGGGAGTATAGTCGCGCAATTGGCTCAAGAATTCGCCGAAATTTTTGGCAACGAAGTAGGGCTTTGGTGGGGTTTCGCGCGAATCGAAGTAGTAGACATGGCCGTAGTCTTCGTCATCAAGGACAAGGCCAAAGGTATGTCCAAATGAATCATGCGCAATTGGGAGGATTTGGTTTTCTTTACACCCTTCAAGTGTCTCCCAGCTTGAGAGTAGATCGCATGAGGCGATGTCATCATCGACGCCATGTAGAACCTGGACATCCGTTGTTTTGAATGAAGCGTCTTTGATATCGATCGTGTCAGGTAATGGTGTTCCGCCGTTGTAGTTGAGAAGGAACGCCCGATAGGGTGCTGGAAGTGGCCGTCCGAGACTCTCTTCGACCCGCATAATCGCGTCGATGCTGGTAGCCTGATTGGTGGTAGTGATCTTCACCATCACTTTGCCTTGACGGTTGCAGCACCGCCCGTGTGGCCAGTTGCTTGGTGGATGTCCGTGGGAACGAGTTGCATGGTTGTTCCATCCTGATGGTGATGCCAGGTATATCCTTTGGGCGTTGACGAGAGATTGGCAGCTTTGTTGGCTTCCGTGATGTCTATTCGTGTACCGGTCATTTTTATCTTGACTTCAACTTTTACCACGCCTGCAGCACGAAAATCAGGATACCCGTCCATATCGAACGGCACACCCGTTACGGGATGTTTTTTCCCTGCGAGGTGCATGTTACGAACCCGCTTTACCCCCGGTGGCGGATTCGTAAACGTTTTTGTCGACGTGCTCGTCGCCGTTGTCGTTAACTTGATCCGACCCGCCTCGTCCAATTCTGTCGTGATGGTCTTGGTGATTTTCGGCGGAGGTTTTCCCGGATCTGGCCGACGAACCGTCTTTGATGTCGTGCCTGATGGCT
>JBGAOI010000442.1:0-6373 GCA_044221885.1 Polyangium sp. (in: bacteria) | reverse complement strand
GTTTCACCGTGAGAAGTTTTTTCATTCGATCAACGAGGGCAAATCTCGATAGTGAAGGAAAACACGAAGATGGTAGTCCGGAACGGCAGTGGAGGACTTTTTATTGCGTAGCGCGGGGTTTTAACCCCGCGCGGGGTGGCGGAGATCGATGTCGGCGCGAGTTGTGGGACGGTCTCTTTAACCTGGGGCGTGTGTCGAGATGAACGATCGTTGCGAGTTCTGAGACAACCTCCATACCCCCCAAGAGATCTGTGTGAAAACCTGATCAACCCTCTCTCAGACTTGGTCCAAATTTCGCTAAGCTCGGGGACCATGCGATCCCAACCTCCCCCTCCCCTCCGTAACTCACTCTTGCCCTGCACCGCCGTATTGATGATGACCATCGGCTGCTCGGACAAAACCACGACATCGGTGCCCACGCCAGCCCTGGATCCTCTACGCATTGCCGTGTTCATGCCAGCCATTGAAGGATCCACGTCGGGATCCCCGAACCTCGAATGGGCGCTCGAAAACGTCAATGCCGCTGGCGGTGTTGCTGGACGCCAATTGGTTTTCGATTATGTCGAACCACCCAAAACCATTGAAGAAATCACGGCGATTGGTACGCAGCTTGCAGCCGATGACGAACATGTCGCGGTGATTGGTCCTCCAGGTTCCGAGGCGCTTTTTGCAGTGGCCAATGCGTTCGTCGATACAAACAAGCCCATTGTCTCGACAACATCCACATCGGACGATTTGCTACGCGCATTTGGAGGCAAAGGGCCCATCTGGCGCACGCGAGAATCCGACATAGCCCAAACCGAATTGCTCGTTCGCTTCGCGAAAGACGCGAAAGCTCAACGCATCACCCTTCTTACGTCGCTCGACGTCGGAGGGTACACGTTTTTTTCGTGGTTTGGATTCTTCGCGCGAGAAATCGGCTTTGCCGAGACCGACATCAACATCGTGACGTTGCCCTCGAAACAGCCCTGTCAAAACGCCGTCAAGCAGGCATTGGACAGCAAACCCGAGTTGCTGTTTGTTACGCCAAACTCGCCCGTCGAGCTGGAATGCATCGTCACGAGCCTTCCGCCTGCGGGAATGCCAAGGCCGAGGATCATCTTGGCCGATACGGGACTCGATAACAACGCGCTGATTGGCTCCGGTGCGCAAGACATCGAAGGCTTCAGTGGTGCAGGGAGCGACGAATACCAAGCAGCTTTTGCGGCCAAATACCCGGATCAATGGATTGCGCCGCATGGCCCAAGCGAATACGACGCCGTGTTGTTGCTCGCGTACGGGCTCGAAGAATCCGAGGGCGTAGGTCGAAAGCCGCTTCTTGCCGCAATGAAAAAAGTTGTGGATGGCGCCGACGAAAATATGCGGGGATGGGATGCGGACGGCATTCGCGGAACGCTCGAAGCTTTGCGGGCAGGACAAACGCCACGTTTGCAAGGCGCAACAGGGCCGCTTGAATTCGAGCCCGCGCTCTACATGGACCTCGCTTCCTACACCTACGCGCATTACCGCGTGGACGCGAAAGGTATCACGTACGATCAGCGATTTTCCACGGGAGATCCCTCCTTCTTGACCAGCAAGGGCGCTTTCGTCAAACCCGAATTGCCCACGAAAGACGTGGATCAATCAAACTGGATGCCCGTGACAGCCAAAACGGATACGTGGGCGGTGATCGCTGCTTTGTCCTCAGGATTCAGCAACTATCGGCATCAAGCCGACGCACTTCAGCAATACCAAGTGTTACGGGCCAATGGAATCGCCGATGATCACATCATTTTGATCCTCGCGGACGACATCGCCAGCAATCCAAGCAATGCGTTGATGGGGCAAGTGCGCAATGAGCCTTCGGGGAAAAACATGTATGCAAGCGTCGAAATCGATTACGGCATTTCTGTCACCCCAACGGATATCCAAAACATTCTCGAGGGAAATGTGACCGCAACAACGCCCAAGGTCATATCGCCGACCGCTTCGAGCAACGTTTTCATTTATTTGGCGGGGCATGGCGGCACGGCAGGTATTCCGCTCGATGCACAAACGACCGAAGCGGGATTGGCCGGCGAAGGCGCTGTCTTTTCGCCGACGAACCTTCGCGAGAGCTTGTGTACGATGTCCACAAAGGGAATGTTTCGACGAACCCTCGTGGTCATCGAAAGCTGCTTTTCTGGCGCTTTCGGCGATGCCAAATACGGTGGCCTCGAATTCGGATGCGGCGCGAATGCGGGCGAACTTTCTCTCGAAGGGGTCGTGCTCGTAACCGCGGCAAATGGCAGCGAGGTTTCGTATGCCGGCGCGTATGATCGCGACGTTCCGGAGTGGGTGAACGATGCATTTTCGCGTCAATTCATTACGCAAGCTCAGGTTTCCTTCACGCGAAGCATTGCTGATGTGTACGCGGACGCATATCGCGGGACGGCGGGTTCGCATCCGTCGATTTTCAACGTCGAGCATGCGGGACGCATGACGCTCGTGCCTGTGGGCGAATTTTTGCTGCCCTGAAGGCTCGGCCCACCAGGCATGTAGGTCAGGACCTACAAGCATTTTCCGCGCATAAGTGCCTGCCTGCCGCAAATGCGGATTCCACCGACGAACCACACCTTGGCACGACCATTGCGATGGGGGTTTTTCGAGACACGACTTCACCGAAATGGGGTTCGCATGTTGCCAAACACAACGCGACGCCCCCGCTGTACAAAGAGGAGATGATGTCATGAAAAACCTTTCGTCAAAACTTGCTTCCGCTGCTGCCCTCGCCATTGCCGCCGGTTTTCTCGCGCTGCCAGGGTGCTCAGATGGGGCCATGTCGAATCCTCCTCCGCCAGAAGCAAAAGTCGAGGTCCCTGAAGTGCCGGCGTCTGTAGCTGCCAATGAATTCTGCGCCTTGGCCGACGAAATCTATTGTGCGGGCGCCGTGGGGTGTTGCTCAGGCGCGAATGTCGTATTCGCGAACGTCGATGAATGCCTGGCGGCATCGCGCTGTGGTGGTGGACTCGACGTTGTTTTTGCCTCGGCGCAAATGCAAGCGGGCGATTTGAGTTACGATGCCATGGCGGCGGGCGATTACCTGCATGAAATGGCCATGGCTGTATCGCAATGCGCGGATCATCCGGAATCCATTACGCGCCCGACATTTCTCGTAGGCACGCGGGATGTGGGGGCGGATTGCACGCCCCAAGGAAAAGACTTGACCAACTCGTTTACGTGCAAGCCGGGATTGCGGTGCGTTGAAGCGGTCGACCCGATGACGAGTGAACTCAAGGCGACATGTGTGAATGCGCCATTGGCGCCGCCGGAGGGTGCCGTCGGGGCTTCGTGCGTATCGGACGAGGATTGTGCCCGTGGAGCTTGTGAAAATGGCAAATGCGGGTTCGATGTCGCGGCTCGGTATTGCGTTCCGCCACCCAAGGAAATTGTCCCGTCAAACGCAGATCCGACGCATTTGTACATCGATCTGTCGGGGAATAACTCGGGCACGAGCGGCGACCTGACGATTACGTATGCGAATGGAGGCAAATACTGGCAGTGCACCATTACGGATACATTGAGCGACGGCCAAGAGAAAGTATGCGTCGTCAGTACCACAGGGACCGTGTCGAACTCGAACAACGAGTTCTTTCACATGGAGACGAATTCTGCCGACGGAGCGCGAATCGACACGGTTTGTGCATGCACGGCGGCAGATACGTCCACGAACAAGTGCACGACGGCCAAAGAATGCGCTGGCACGTTCAACGATTATGGAGATCGCGCCGGCTGGTGTATTGGCGGCAGCTTCAATATCGGGCTTTGGGCCAATGCGTGTTCGTCGGTATGGCTCGATAGCGACGGAAATGGCAAATGCACAAAGCTTCAGGTCAATTCCTACGACAACAACTACACCGGTTGCATTGACTGAAGTTTGTCCTTCCTAATTCGCGTGCGTAGCCGCGCAGGAAAAACGAACTCGGAATCTCGCCCTTGACGCCTCCGCGTCGCCTCACCAAACAAGCTTCGTCCCATCGCACCGCCGGTTTTGCATGTTCATTTCCCGGCCAACGCCGAGAATTTCGGCAAATCGTCCAGGTTCGTAAAAATAGGTTGGTTCCGCATACGCACGATGGTATGAGGTCCAACGAAAGGAACCGGCCTGGATCATGCATTCCGAATTCGTGTTCATCCTGCTGTTCAGCGTGGCGACGGCTGTCGCGATTGCCACGCGACACCTCAAAATCCCCTATACGGTCGCGCTCGTGATCACGGGCCTCGTGCTTGGAGGTGCACACGCATTCGATCCGCCGCATCTCACCAAGGAGTTCCTTTTTGCAGTTATTCTCCCGGGGCTCATTTTCGAAGCGGCATTTCACCTCGATGTGCGCAAGTTCTGGAAGGAGCGCGTGGGCATTACCGCCATGGCGATTCCGGGGCTCGTCGTTGCTGTGCTCGTCATTGCCTCGATCCTCGTACCTGTGGCCAATGCGCTGGAATTCGTGACGGATTTTACCTTCACGGATGGGCTCATTTTCGGTTCATTGATTGTGGCCACCGATCCGATTGCTGTCGTGGGATTGTTCAAATCGCTCGGTGCACCAAAACGTTTGGCGGTCCTGGTCGAAGGCGAAAGCTTATTGAACGATGGCACGGGTGTCGTGCTTTTCACCATCGTTCTTGGCGTGGCCAAAGGGGGCGCATTTACGCCGTCCGCGGCGACGCTCGAATTCGTACGCGTTGCTGGTGGCGGGTTGCTCGTGGGTGCACTCATTGGATTTACAGCGAGCAAAATCATTCAGCGCATCGATGATGCGATGATCGAACTCACCGTCACGATGATTGCGGCATACGGATCGTTTGTCTTGGCCGAACGATTCCACACTTCTGGCGTCATGGCGACAGTCGTGACCGGCATGTTTTGTGGTAATTATGCGGCGCGCACGGGCATGACGCCAACGACGCGAATTGCCGTCGAAACGTTCTGGGAATACATCGCGTTTGCCTTGAATTCGATTGTGTTTTTGTTGATCGGATTCGAGGTGCAGTTGAAGTCGCTCCTCGCAACGTGGAAACCCATCGTCGTCGCGTTTGTCGCTGTCATATTGGCCCGCGCCGTGATCGTGTATGGCGTGGCATTTTTCCTGCGCAACACGAAAGGTCGCATCCCATGGTCTTGGGCCGCCATTGCCACCTGGTCGGGTCTTCGCGGCGCATTGTCCATGGTCCTGGTACTCGGCATCGATGCGGATTTCCACCATCGCGACTTGCTGGTGAACCTGACGTTTGGCGTCGTGATCTTGTCCATTTTGTTCCAAGGACTCACCATGGGCCCGCTCTTGAAATGGTTGAAAGTTGCGGGTGTCGTCAGCGAAATCGAACAACGATATCAAGCGGAGCAAGGACGTCTTGCAAGCGTCAGCGCGGCGCTCGGGGAATTGGAACAAATGCGGAAAGAGCACATTTTTCCGGCGGATGTTCTGAACAGCATCGAAGCAGAATACAAAGCCCACGCGCAAAACGCAGAAATGGCGCTTCAAGATTTGCATCTGAGTGACGCGGAATTGCGTGAACAGCAAGAACGCGCAGTCAAGCGGCGTCTATTGGCCGCGCAACGCGCAGCACTCACACATGCCGCGCATACGGGAAATATCAGCAACGATGTTGCCGTGGTGCTCATGACCGCCGTCGATACCGACATCGATTTGCTCGAACAACAGGCGAAACACGACGACGTTCTTCCAACAACACCGCCCGCATCAAAAGACGGTGCAGCATGAGACGTGAAAAAGGCGGAACGCCGGAGCGGTTTGACTGCACAAACCCCTCGCATTCCGGATGATTTTGGTGCATGCTCGCAACATGCATCGACGAATCACATGGATCCTAGGATTTCTGATGAGTTGCTCGTCGTGTACGAGCGCGGGAATCAGTCACGCGGAGACGGCGAAAGGTTCCGCCAAACCGCAAGCTTCAGCGCTGGCTGGCCCAAGCGCGATGGAGCGCGGCGAGGCGGCGTTTCAAGCGCAAAAGTGGGCCGATGCGGCCAAAGCTTTCGAAGCTGTGGTCAAAGCCGATCCGAACAACGGGCAAGCGTGGATGCGTCTGGGGGCGTCGCTGCACGCAGCCAATGATTTCAACAAAGCCATTGCTGCGTGGCAAAAAATGGTCGACTTGAAAAAATCGCCGCTGGCCATGTACAACCTCGCGTGTTCGCACGCACGCGCGGGGCACGCAGAAGATGCCATTCAATGGATTGGCAAAGCGCTCGATGCGGGATTCCCTGGAGCGGCCGGCATGCGCAAAGATCCAGACTTGGCAAGCGTCGCAACCGATTCGCGCTTCGTCGCCCTTGCGGAAAAAGCGGAACGAATTGCTGCGCCGTGCCGATTCGGTGCCGAATTCAAGCAAT
>JBGAOI010000441.1:0-6377 GCA_044221885.1 Polyangium sp. (in: bacteria) | reverse complement strand
CCCCCTGCAGCTTTCAGGAGGTATTCGAAATCTTCGGCGCCTTCGCGTAATAGTTCCCACCGAATGCTGGTCACGATTTCCCCATTTTCAGGCGGATAAAGGAGAAATCCATCACCATTTTGATTGGTACCTTGTGGTTTTGGATCTTGATACGGGTCATTGCCCCAACCAGTCACGGAATAATACGCAAACCCGCGAATGCGATACTTCCATGCTGCCCAATGAGCGATTCGACTCTCGATGCCCGGATGATCGATCGTGATCGGATTGAAGTGCGGCGGCAGATCCCCATACAAGAAATACCACCACACGGATTCACCCAACGCTTGCCGTTTGACCGCATAATCAGGATCGAAATGCGACAGATCCGCCCACCACATATCATAATAGCCTGAACCAATCGACGCATGCTCGGCGATCTCCGCCTTCGGTTCCTCACTGACGACGATGCGCAAATTCGGAGCGGCCTCTTTGGAGAGTTTGGCCAAAAATGCTGCAACATCGTAATCATCAGGCCCTTGCGGTTCGTTTTGCACATAATAATAGCCCTTGTCTTGCCAGTTATGTGCGACGAGGTACGCGTCGATGGCCGTCAAAAGCTTCTGCCAAGCGGCATTGTATTCGGTGGTGCCATAATGGTCCGGCCCGCGATCCACACCGCAAAACGTCTGGGGCCTCGGCGTGGAATTGTTGACGAATTGCATGATCTCGAACGATGGAAAACCGGTCCCATTCCACCCTTGACCATCGATGTATTCAGGTCCGAGTTGCGAAAAGTCGTAGGAATTGTTGACTTCGATGAATTTGCCCGTCGCGCAATCGTATTCGATGCCGCCATTGTAATTTAATCCGGCGGGCCACGCGACGCCCGAAGGGACGAGACGATGCTCATAGAAAAAGTCTTTGAGCTGCCGAACTTTTTCCAAGCTCTCGCTGCCCCCAAGCGCCTGAAAACTCGAATTCCAATTGCCGTCGAAACCAATCTTTTGCGGAAGCTCGAAATCGTACACATGGAGCGCCACGGGAACTTCCGTTGCTGTAGCTCCCACGGTTATCGTGAGTTTTGCTGTGTAATCGCCCGCAGGGCTTCCAGCCGGCACGTGCACCGTGATCCAAAATGGCTGATTTTCGCCCCCGCTCGCATCGTACGCGGCGCTCGCTTTCATTGGGTGCAACGGATCGGGCATTTTCGGAGAAACAATCGCCGAGGGATCCGAAGGTTTTGTGATATTCACGTATCCGACACGATGAATCTGAACGTCGTCAATGGTTCCTGGCCCTGTAAATGACGACAACGACAGGGTGACCGAGGCTTGTGCGTCAGGACGAACGATGATCTGGAATGGTTCGAATTCGTTTTTTGCTGCCGAAATTCGAATGGTATCGCCAGATCGAGTTGGAACAGCGGCTTCCCGCAATACCTTGTCCATGGGCGACGCGGTCCATAACGTCGCTCCTGCGGGGGAAGGCAGGACAAACGCAAGATCCCCGGCTGGTGTGCAATCCGTACAAGGCGGGAGGGGATTGCCTCCGGTCGTGCCCGGTGGCGTTTCCGGAGAACCGCAACAGATCCACAAGAATGGCAAAAAGCCGACGGACAAGCGCAATCGTGACATGACAAGACCCTCCATCCGTCAACGTATCGCATTCGACGAGCGCCGGAAATGCAAAACAATCACGAATGCTCAAGCCAAAATGGTGCTGCCTGTCACGCCTTGCGTGTCATCGACCATGGCCGTCGCCGCCTCGACAATGGAACCGTGATCGGATTGACTCGAAGCGAGGAGCATTTGCCCAACGATATGGACAATTTCTGCAATATTTCGGGCCGTCCATTCGGGATGCTCTGCCGATTCGAGGTGCGGATAATGTCCACCCGTCGCCAGACGGACAATTTGGGTGGGAAATAATTTCAAGTCCCCGAGCGCTTCAACCAATGCCTCTTCGGCAATGAGCGGGTCATTTTCGCCAATGAGAAACGTCAAGCGCTTTTGTGCGCGATGATCAAAACGCCCCGTCGACAAAATCGATTGAAACATCGTCCGAAAGAGTGAGGGATGCGCGGCGAGCGCGGTTACCGCCATGGATTCGCGCACGTCCTCCCGAAGTTCCTGCATCGACGGCGACTCGTGGGCAAGTTTTCGTATGAGCCACTTTTGCCCAAATGCAATCCGTCCGATGGTTTGCGCCATGTAAATGCCCAATCGCACGCGCGTTCGATATTGCTCGCTATAGGCCGGAAGCACGGGACTGATTGCAATGCGACTCGTCGTTGCGCCAATCTGCTCGTCATTCGTCAAAATCAACGACGTTGCGGAGAGCGAATGCCCCACAATGACTTTGGGCAAGCTGTCGAACCCCAACAAGGCCAGCCAAATTCGCAAAGCATCCACCGCTCCAAGCAATGACACCTGCGTTGCCGTGGGAGCGACGACAAATCGTGATTCACCGAATCCCCAGAAGTCCGGAACGAGCACAACAGCTTGCGCATTATCACGGCAAATGGCCGGAGCTACGTGCTCCCAAGTTTGGCGCGTAACACCCCACCCGTGGATCAAAGCCACGGCTTCAGTGGCTCGGGCCAAGCAAGCAGGATCGGTTATCGGGCCCAATCGAGCCGTCGAGACATACACGGAAAAACCCAATTCGACGTAGCCTGTTTTCGCGAAGAATTCCTCTGCCTTGTCTCGCGCCACCAAATTTTCCGCCATCAAATCCCGAAGGCGATAATCCGCACGGGCTATTTCTGGCGACACCATCTCGACTCTCACGGGCCTTGTCCCAAATCGATATCGCTCGCGTGGATACAATTCCGGCGCAATCTGGATCGGCGTTGGATACGCGGAAACATCAACCTCGGCCAGCGCATTGTCAAACGCCGTTATCGATGGAAATCGTTTTTCTGGCTCAACCTCCAGCGCTCTTCCGATGGCCTCCACGAGCTCCTGCGGCAAATGGGCCGGAAGTTGTTCGCGCGTTTTCGGCCAATCGTTGGGTAAACTTGCGCCAACGAGCATCTCCGCCAGAATTCGCGCGACGGCATATTGATCCACAGCCGCCGTGACGACACCGCCCGTCCATTGCTCAGGCGCAGCGTACGCAGGTGTCCCTGCGCTCGCTTCGGGCAATTCGCCATCCGCCACAGCCAGACCAAAGTCGGCCAGGTATGCATTACTGAGCTTGTCGAGCAAAATGTTTGCGGGTTTGACGTCGCGATGCACGAGCCCCCGCTCATGCGCGTGCGCCAGCGCCGATGCAATTTGTCGCGCCAAACGAATCGCCACGGCAGGATCCATCGGCGTACGCATCCGCCGCGCCAAGTCTTGACCATCGATATATTGCACGACGATGTGTGTCTCGCCAATCTCGAATACGGCGACGATGTGGGGATGTCGCAAACGCGAAATGGCGTGCGCTTCGCGATGAAAATAACGCAGCATCGTGCCACGATCGCGAACATCCGCACGAAGGATTTTGATCGCTCCAGCGCCACGCGAAATCGCATGTGTGCCGAGCCAAACCTCGCCCATGGCCCCGGTCCCCAAACGCCGCTCGAGCTCATAACTCCCAATGCGCGCTCCAGGTTCCGCGGCATGCGCTCGGATTTCAGTCATGACATTTCAGCGAATGCGGATTGTTTGGGGGATTCACGGCGCAAGCAGCAGAACCTGCACCTGGCTTGGGGCAATACGCATGCCGGGGCAATTCGTATTGTTTTGAATGGACGCGCTCGTGAGTCGCGTCGCTGGAACACCATTCAATAACACAGTGAACGCCGCCGTGACATGGCGCGTCGGCCCCATGACGGTCCCAGAAGCAACACCTGTCGCAATGCCCGCATTATCGCCATTCGATAGCGGAATGGTCGTGGACATGTTATGCGCGGGAGTACACGCCATCAAGATATTATATGCAGCAGGTACTCCCATGGGTCCGTTGGAAATATTCGGATATGGAATCGGCACTGGGGCCGGAGCTGGCGGAGCGGGTGTGAGACAAACGTCGGGGATTCCGAAATTCACGCCGCCCATTTGGGTATTTGCAAACATCGATACCTCCGTTCATCCCACGTGAATTTGTTCGCCGTTGACTTTGACCAAATCTTTGGCTGTGACAACCGTGGTTTCCCCGCGGAAATGCGCCACGTGTTCGGCCGAATAATCCAAATGCCGCGCTTTGACTTGATCGATTTCTTCCACCGTACGAAACGATCGCTTCACGCGACTCGTTACCCGGTCAATGAGACCATCAATCGACTTCGCGACATACTTCACTTTGCCCAAGTCAGCCTTGACGACATCCCCAAGCAATTCGACAGCGTGACTTGCAATGCGCGTCTCGATCGAATTGACATCCACGGACTTTCCGGCAATTCGCACGGTTTCTGCCCCAACGATATCTACCCCTTTTTCGCCGACCAAAGACAGTTTTTCCTTGGTACGTAGGGTGACCGCGCCGTCCATCACCAACGTCGCCCGCGAATCGTCGGCGCGTTCGAGCACAGCCAAGACAAACGCATCTCCACGTTCTTCCACAACGCAAAGCACGCGATCTCCAACGCTCGGCATCAGGAGGCAACTTGCAGCCCGACGCGCCACGATACAGCCGGAAGGAGCACGAAGTTCCAGCACATCACCTGCCGAAATGACCTCTGCATATTCTTGATAAATCGCCCGATGTTCGAGTTTTCTTGCGACGTTTTCCATGAGGTCCTCCGATTACGCTCCACGCCTCTTGAGCACTTGTTTGCTCCACCAATCTTCCGCTTCCGCCAATTCTGCGTCATCCCCAAGTGCCGCCGAACTGCCAGGAGGAAGGTTTGTCCCGTCCTGCACAGCTCGATGCAACCGCGTTCGAAACATTTTGGCGCCCGCCAAATCGGACATCGACAAATCCGCATGCGTAAAGTCCGCATAGGTGAGGTTTGCCCGAATGAACCGCGACGCACGGCACTTGGCTTGAATCCAAATCGATTGTTCTAAATTGGCCCCCGTAGCATCGAGGGCCTCCGCAATCGCCTCTTGAAAAATGCCTTGGTAAAAATCCGCATCGGTCATGACGGCAGCCGTCAAATTGGCCTGGTGAAAAAGAACCGCTTTTCCACGCGCTTTGACGAATGTCGCCTTGACGAGCTTCGCGCCTTTGAAATTCGTCTGCTCGAGGCTCGCTTCATCGAAACACGCGCCCTCGAGGTCCGTATCTATGAATTGCACAAGTGGAAACTTGCCGCGTTTGAAGTTTCTAGCGCCAAACTTTGATTCCGTGAAGATTGTGGTGTCAAACTTTGCCCCATCGAGTTTCGTCGTGCGCAAATCCGCTTGATACAGCGTGGTCCGAAATAAATTCGCCCCGCCAAGATCCGCGTCGGCAAGCGTGACGTCGATCATTGCCGCCCGATCGAGGTTGGTGCGAGCAAGTTTGGCGCCGTCGAGTTTTGTCTTGACCACATTCGCAATGGACAAATCTGCATCTTCGAGCTTTGCTTCTGAAAAGTCGGATTCTAGAATCGATGCGGAAACGAGTTTGACCCTGAGAAGACTGGCCCCGAGGGCCGATGTTTGCACGAAATTCGTGTGACGCAGCGCCGCTCCATCCAATTTGGCTTCACCCAAATTACATTGCGACAGCGTCGCTTCACTCAATCTCGCGCCCGAAAAATTCACGCCGCGCAATGAGACTTTGGACAGAATGCAACCGCCCAAATCAATCCCCGAAAGGTCGAGTCCGTCCCACGTTTCCTCCTCGAAAACGTCTCCGCGAGCCGCTCGCGCTTCAAGCGTGGGCTTATCCATTGTTCCTCTTGGGTACTTGCCGCACGTACTTCACATTGGCTCCACGAAAACTTGTCTTGTCGTCGCCTACGGCTCCCGCCGCATCCGCTCGGAAAAGGTTTGCCCGATCAAACCTGGTTCCTTGGACCTTCATTCCGCCAAGCAACGAATTCATGAGATCGGTGCCTTCGAGGCTTGCGTCAGCCAGGTTCGTCTTAATGAACCGAGCGTCCCGAGCCCGAGCATAATCGAATTTTGCATTGCGCAGATCGCACTTGGAAAAATCTGCACCTTCGAGCAGGGCATCGGACAAATCCGCACCTTCCATTTTGGCGCCTCGAAGAAACGAATTGCGCAGGTTTGCCCCGCGAAACGTCGCGCCAACCAGCGAACATCCAGCGTCCGCACCCACCACACGCAAGTTTTCGAGTTGCGCCCGGTCAAACGTCGCCTTGTCCGCTTTTACATCCAAAAGAACCGTTCCAGGCAGCGACACTTCACTCAAATCGACTCCCGACAAATCCAATTCGAGCAGATTCGATTTTTCAATGACCGCCCCGCGCAATTTGACGCCGCGAAAATCACTCTTCATGACGGTGATTTCAC
>JBGAOI010000440.1:0-6382 GCA_044221885.1 Polyangium sp. (in: bacteria) | reverse complement strand
CTCGAAATCGCTCGCGCAACCACAAGGTTTTTCTTCGAGCAAGCGCAGCCTCGCATTCCTGCCTTGTCGATTCGTCCCCCATTTCGAGGGCGCGATTGCGCATTTGCTGCAAAAAGAGCAGCGGAAATTCCGCAGGCTCCCAATGCGTAAAGGACTGTGTTTCCCGCGCGAACGTACGCCACCGATGCATCAACACCGTTGGTTCGCCAATAAACGTCGCAAAAACAACGCCAACCCGCAAATCCCCCGCAACAGCGGCTACACCACGACGTACGATTTCGCGCTCCACCTTTTCAATGTCCGCGAAAACACTCTGAAATGTCGCCATCCGCGCCTTGACAAACGCTTTCCAATCCCCCACCAAATTCACCATATACGGTCGAACATGCGGACGCAAATGCACTTCGTCCGTCCTCGACTGCGCCTCGAACCAACCTCGACGCTCGACCTCACGCACCGTCGCCTCGGCCCGCGCATAAGGCCGATCCCCGTCATCGGCAACCAATCCAGCAAGCAATCCCAAAAGAGGCACCGTCGGAGGTATCCCAGCCTCGAAAAGCGCCGCTGTCCACAAGACATTCCGAGCATCGGGATCGGTCAATGCCTTCCAAGAAACATCGAATGCCGCGTTCCGCACGCTTTGAATTCGATCCGGAGTCCAAAACGAGTCATCCGTCGGTGACGCCGACGCTCCATGCATTGCCTCGAGCCCCAAAGCATCCACGTAATCAACAAACGACGCCTTCTCGTCCACCTCAAAATACCCCGCGGCCAATTCAATCGCCGGCGGCGCACGCCCCAACATCTGCGCCACGAGCAATCCCGCTTCGCATTCCTCCGGGCCCCCCGATTCAAATAACGTGCGCACCCGAGGAACCCGTTGCAATACATCGAGCGCCGCTTGCCCCACGAGATCGTCCTCGGACAACAAATGCCCAAGCGACTTCTTTTCTTGTTTGTCCGAACGTGCGCCCATTCCTTCGAGCGCCAGACTGAACACGGCCCCCGTCGACGTACCAATCACGAGTTGCTGCTCGGACCAAACGCACGACGACAACGGCCACGACGACTCGAACACCGCTACTTGCTCGCCCGTGAATACATCCCATGCTTTGACCGACATATCTCCCGAAACGGATACGACCGTTTTTCCGTCGCCCGCAATCGCAATACCCAGCACCATGTTCGTGTGCCCCTCGAGCGTGCGGACGATTTGACCGGTCGCGACATCCCACACCCGTACCGTCGAATCTTGTCCCCCAGAAATGGCATATCGACCATCCGACGTCACCGCCAACGCCCACACCCCGGCCACATGACCTTCAAGCGTATGAATCTGCGCGCCCTGCGCGATATCCCATATTTTTAACGTCTTATCAAAAGAAGCAGAAATGGCATATTGGCCATCCGGCGTCACCGCAACATCGCGTACACCGAGCGTATGCCCCTCGATCACGTTCAAAATGAGTCCCGTCGAAAAATCCCACAATCGAATCGTACGGTCATACGAAGCCGAAATGATAAAGCGATCGTCGGGCGTCAAAACCACACTGCGCACGAAATCCGTGTGCCCCTCGAATGTCCGCACGACTTGAGCTGTTTCAACATTCCAAACCCGCAACGTCCGATCGTCGGATGCCGATACCAAGAACCGGCCATCGGACGTCACCGCGACGTCGAAAACACCTCGTTCGTGCCCCTGAAACGTGCGTACAATACGCCCTGAATCGATATCACGTATTTGCATGGTTCGATCAAGCGACGCCGTGACAAACGACTTTCCATCAGGCAGAAGAGTCATTCCGTAAATCCCACCATGATGCCCGATATCTTCTTCCTCTTCCTTGACGCCATCAAACGTGAGAACACGAATGGTTCCATCTATCGAACACGATATGATGTGCCGAGAATCCATCGACGTCACGATATCGAGCACACTATTCGAATGCCCGCGCAATGTATGAACCAACGTCGCCGTCGCCACGTCCCAAACCTTCACCATCCCGCTCCGAAATCCCGCAACGACAAATCGCTCATCGTTTGTCAGGGCAACCGCCAAGACATTGCTGTCCCCCTCGGTGATGGTGCACGTGCATTGCCCTGTCGTGAGATTCCACCATTTGAGCGATCCGTCCTCGGATCCAGAAATGAGCAATCGACCTGCCCGGTTGATCGCAATGCTCCAAATCGGCTCCACGTGTCCAGACAACGTGCGCACAATACGCCACGTCGCCATGTCCCAAACGACAATACTCCCCTCTTGAGACGCGATGATCGCAAATTTCCCATCATTTGTCAGGGCAATGTCCGTGGCGGCAAAAACTTTGTATACATAATCGCGCCCCCGCTCCTGGGGTTTTTCCACAATGCGCACCGATTGTCCCTGCACCAAATCCCACAAGCGTACCGTGCCATCCTTGGACGCCGAAATTCCCGTACGACCATCGGCCGTCACCGCCACGCGATAGATCCCATCCGTGTGGCCAGCGAAGCATTGTACCAATTGCCCCGTACCAGCATCCCATACCCGAACGGTTCGATCTTCAGAACCCGAAAGGACATACCGGCCATCCGGCGTCATTGCAACGCCATTGACAGCTCGCGTGTGTCCCACGAATGTTCGCAATAACTGCCCCGTTTCCCAATCCCACATTTTTACGGTGCAATCTGCACCCACCGACAACACGATGCGCCCGTCCGCTGACAACGCAAGCCCGTGCACCCCGTCGCGATGCGCATCGAATGCGCGCAGCAAAGCCCTCGAATCGCCGCTCGCTTGCAAACATTGCCGAAACCAAGGCCTTTTTGCAGCGTCCAGAACCGCACGGACCCGCTTTTGCAATACATCGAGCCCAAGTTCGACCGCTTGATTGTGCAATTGTTGCAGAAAAAATATCGCCCGATTTCCCGTCACTCCACGCTGCAAGTGATTCGCCTCCCGATCCAATGGACGAATCAACGTCCAAAGCCGCTCGCTATCGGACGGGTTTGCGAAACTCCTGGCGATATTCAAATCCGCGAGCACTTCGAGTATCCCGCGTTCGAGCACCTCGGATTCCAGCTTCTTGACATCCCACAATGCCTCGAGCAACATCGATGCCCGCGCAGCGGCAAACTCCTCGCGCCCCGCCATTTGCTTTTGAATGAGCTCCCGGACGAGACGATGCAGCTTGATGGTCCGTGGACCCACCTCTTCGAGAAGCGACAAACTCGAAAGCTCACGCAACGCCTCTTCGAGCGGAGCTTCGCGCCAGCTCCGGGGTTCGTCCGAAAGTCCGGTAAACAAAGACAAACGGGCCCGCGAAATTTGCGTATCCGAAAACAACGCCGCCGTTTGCAACACCAATCGAGCCGCTTCGCTCTCGAGCGCTTTCCATTGCACGTTCAACGTCGCCCCAACACTACCTTCGTGCTGCGTCGCCAAAAGCCGCGCGTCGATTCGCGTCGCTTCAATGACCGCCAATGCCCCCTCCGTCTGAAGCCCCTCCAAATAACCTCCAAACGTAATGCGTGGATTTTTTTCAAGGTACGCGCCGGCAAGCGCAATCGCCAACGGATGACCATCCAAAACGCGACAGATCGAGCGCGCCGCCACTCGCTGTTCAGGCGGCAATTGCTCGAAAGAGGCCTTACGTTTGCTTTTCACCAAAAGCAAATCGACCGCTGCTTCTTCGGCCAAAACTCCAATAAAGACTTCCGCCGCAGGCATTTCACGGCGCCGCGTCGTATAAACAAGTTTGCAATCGAATCGCGCCGGTACCACGTCGAACGAAACGTCTTGCAATTCGAGCGGATTGTCGATGTTGTCGAAAATCAATAGTGCCTTGGAATTGTTGCGCAAAGATTCAGCAAACGCGCGCGCATATCGCACATGTTCGGAATCCCCCCGTGCGTCCGTGGGACGACATCCCAGCATTTTTCCAAGTCGCCCAAGTTCAGCTTGCCAATCTTGAGCCGCATTGATCCAATACACGCCATCCGGATATGCCTCACGATAACGATGCGCATATTCTGCCGCAACGAGCGTTTTGCCAATGCCGCCCATACCCGAAAGCGCCACCATATTGGCTCCCGAACTTTGTTCCACTTGCAATAACTCGTGCAATCGCTCGGCTTCAACGTCCCGGCCCACAAAATGCGGGTTTTTCTTGAACGGCACGAGAAAAGGTGCCGCTTCGACCGCAGGCACCGGCACAACCGATGTGCTTTTTGCCGCAGTCGCACCAAAATCGAAAAGCCTCGACTCCGCTCCACGAAGATAAAGCACTGGTGAAAATCCCGCCGCACTCTCCGCAAGCAACGTTCGTCGCGCCGCACTCAAGCTTTTCGCCACGTCCCCTCGCCCCCGCTCCGCTTGCAACAATGCCCGGTAAAACTCCTCCGAACACGTCCGCGCCACGTCCGCGCGCACAGGCCACAAATACGCAACGACCGCTTGCGCGCCAGCACGCGCCAGAATCTCCGCCGCACTTCCCAGCGCCCCAGGCGATGCTCCTTCACACGCTTCAAGCACCACAAGGCGTAATTTTTCGCCAAACCCCGCCGACAATTCACCCGCCAGCGTCTCGACTTTCAGCCATACCTCGTCCCCATATTCGTCATCCGATAAACGCAGCGCCGGATGCCCCTCCGCGTCCACACCACCGTGTCCAATAAAATGAATGACATGAGCTGGTTCGTCACTACGTAACGATTGAAACAGCCGACGCATCGAAACGTCCTCACCCGTCAGCGGTTCGAGCCAAGACAATTTTCCTTTCGATATGGCCGATTCCACAGCCCCCCTCAAATTGACGAGACCCGCATCGCCCGTCGGCGCAATCGATAACAATCGTACCGCTCCCTGAATAACGTGAGGCTCGTTTGGCTCGGACGAACTCACGCCACGCACAACGTCCATTCGCGTTCCAGCCGCGAGAAATCCCTCGGATGTACCCGGCTGACACAAAGCCTCCCAGGGAATCGCTTGTAACGTACGATGACGAACGAGCAATCGCACGAGCGTACGCTCTTCCGGCGCGTCCGCACGAATACGCGTGAGCACATCGCGAATTTCGCCGCCAAACACGCGATCATACAAACTCCGCGCCTCTTCGATGACTTGTGGCTCGAGCGGTTTTCCCGTTTTCACCGCACGTCCGACTTTTTTTCCAAAAATCTCGATGTCCGCAACTTCGCCAACCAGTTGCGGCGCGGGTCGCTCCATTCGGCTCCCAAATGCCGTTGCTTTGACCTGCGTGCCTTCGATTTCAATGACAATCTCGAGCATGGAACCTCGCAAACCCCTGTAGCGCAATCCATTCCTTCTTAACCGAATGACCCCATCGTGTCCAGCATTTGTTCAATTTTCGCAATTCATAACGGCCTGTTGAATTATCGTCACTTGGGAACCGTGGCTTGGTACGTCCGCCACACGCGATCATCAATGGGCGGCAAACAATCGGGTTTTTGGCCTTTCGGCAATGGACGCGTCAAATCCTCCAAACTGTTCCCAAGACCGCGCAATGTGACATCCATGTATCGCGGCACATCCCCGTCAAAACTGACTTCAGCCGCTTTCAGGAATTCATGCACGGCCGAACACAACGTTGGCGGGGATGGACTTCGCATGCTCGAACGTCGGTACAATAGCCCCAATTGATTGTGCACGACGACAAAATCACGAGGCGCCCGAGAACTCGTCAGTTCTTCCGCCGCATTCGAATATCGAGCAATCGCCATTTGCATGAGCTGCTCGTCGTCGTCGATATCGTACAGTTCGGACAACACGCTCGCATACATTCCCTGAAGCCGTGCCCATTGCCCAGGATCGTTCCGCCGTTCGAGCTTATCGACAGCGTTTTGCCACATCGCGACCGATTTTTTCATCATCCCCCGATCACTTTCCATGACCCCGCGCACATGCAACCCCAGCGCCATGAATGGATCCCTTTCCGGGGGCAAACCAATCGGCATTTTCTCCATCGCCGGTAACCATCGCGCAAGCTCGTCTTTTATTTCACGACCCTGCAAATCATCATATCCCGCCGCTTCAATGCCCAATGCCACGAGAATATGCGGGACAAACGTCTCCCAACGTTCCGACGCGACCGTGAATCGTTGCGCCAATGGAAACGCATTTCCATACGCCCGATCCCGCGAACCCGTCATTCGAATCACGACATCTCGACCCGATTGCCCGCTTCGCACCTCCCCCCAAACAATCACATGCGCACCCGTTTTTTCGAGCACCTCACGCGCTCGTTCGTGCTCGGCATAAAGTTTGTCGAGGTGCGCCGGCAGTGCTTCCGTGTTCACCCAACGATGCACTCGCAACACCTGCAAACGCCCGTTGACCTCGTGCTGAATCCGATCGGCAAATCGCTTGGTGGTATCGCCTTCG
>JBGAOI010000043.1:0-24028 GCA_044221885.1 Polyangium sp. (in: bacteria) | reverse complement strand
CATTTCGCAATTCATTGCATTTCGGCGTCCAAGCTGATGTGTATTGCTTCAAATCGATCGCTTCGTTGGGATCGTCGGGCGCTCCGTCGGGAGGCGTTGCGGACGCGAGCAGTTGTTTGATGAAGGCTTCGCTTTCCGCGGGCAGGAGCACTTCTTTGGATGCGGGACACGTATCGCACATGTGGTATTGCGCGACCGTGATTTCCGTCGGGTCCAGGTAAAACCCTCGCGAAATGGTGACATCTCGGGCCGTCGCGCCTTCGCCGATTTTCGCGGTGCCGCCGGCAATGAATTTCATGTCCACAGGAGGCGTGAATACGGGCGCCACAGCGGACGGCGCAGCGCTGGCACTGGGGACTGCACTCACCGGACCGCTCGCCACGGGAACCACGCTGATGCTGGGCGCCGTATTGGTTTTACTCGAAGCACCCGTGCTGGCCGTGGGTTTGGCGACGGGTTTGTCCGGAGAACCACCCATCGTGTAAAGCGTATACCCGAGCGCTCCGCCACCGAGCAACAATGCACCCAAGAGAAATGGCCAAATGGGTTTTTCGTTTTTCCCAGCGGTCGTGGTATCGAGCCCGGCTTCTTTTTCGGTCGTTGGAGGATTCGCGGATTCTTTCAGCGTTTCCTTCAATTCGGCCGGTGGCGTGGGTTTTTTCGATGAAACCGGCTTTTGCACGCGCTGCCCGAGCGGCGTTTCGGCCATCGGATCCACTTCGCGCGGCGCTGGCGTCGGCTTCCGCGGCTCGATACGCGTCGGATACGCTTCGGTCTTGTCGAATGCGCCCGCGGGCCCATCTTTGTGTGCGCCGTCGGCTGCGACCCCAAGGTTTTGCTGGGCTGCAAAGTCTGCTGTTGCCAACATGCTGTCGGCCCCGGTGCTTTTATCAGTTCCAGAAGACAAACCAGGCGGCGCTATCTCCGCCGACGATTGTCGTACCGCGCGAGCATCTCCAAGGGACGCGACGAGCGCATCCCAGAACACTCCGCAATCCGGGTAGCGATGTTTCGGTTCGACGGCGAGCGCTTTTTCAAGGACTTTCTCGACGGCATCGGGAACGTTGGCGCCGCGGGATCGCGCTGTCGGGCGCATCATCGGATCGGCTGCCATGACGTACAGCTCCGTAGGATCGTCGCCTTCGAGGGCTTTGCGGCCACTCACGAGTTCCACAAAAACAAGCGCCAAAGCGAACACGTCCGTCCAGGGACCCGACGCACCTCGCTGCTTGTTGAACTGTTCGGGCGCCCCGTAGCGCGGTGTAAATGCCGTGGGTGCTTGCTTCGTTGCGGCAAGAGCTTCCGTGAAACTCGCGTGTTCGGTCAGGACCTTGGCGATGCCGAAATCCAGCACTTTCACCGTGCGTTTTCCACCGACGTCGGTCACGAACAAGTTTGCCGGCTTGACATCGCGATGCGCGATTTTTTGGCTATGCGCGACCGCGAGCGCACGTGCAGCAGGCTCGAGCAACGCCACTGCTTCGACCACGTTCATGCCGGCATCGGGCTTGTAACTTCGGCCTTTGAGAAACTCGGCCAAGGTTTCGCCTTCGAGCCATTCCAGCACCAAGTAAGGAACCCACGTGCCATTGGGCGCGACAAACGCGCCGACGTCGAGGGCCTGCACGATGCCCGACGTCACGCGTGACAAGCGATGGAGGAGGCGTCCTTCTTCGCGCAGTTGTTCCAGAAATTGTGCGCGGTTTTTCTCGCTCAACTCAGCAGGGAGCTTCAGACACTTGATCGCGATGCTCTCGCTGAACCCCGTGTGCTCGCCGCGATACACGACGCCGAAGCCACCGTCTCCGATGACCTTGATGACGCGGTACTTTCCTTCGATTGTCGTACCAGACAAACCAAACGGATCCTGGGTATTGTGCGCTTCGGACATGGCGGCCGGACACCTCTAGCGCAAGATGAGCGGCGCGTCATGGGTGGTGTGAAGAATCGTGTGCGGAACCAGTAAACCGCCACGTTTCACGCGAACACGCGCCCCGCATACGAGTGAGCATGCTCGCCCGCATGCGGATGATGCTCAAGATGGTTCGACGTCACGAAGCGGCACATAGAAACGGGAGGTTGGTCGAGATCTTGTTGAACCATGAACAACGCCCTTCCCAGAAACCTGGGCCGTGATCAAACCGACCCGGCCGGGTTTTCCAGGAAACACCATTGCGGCTTTCCAGCTCATAGGCGTCGACCAACGAATGGATCGCATCCATGCATGGGCCAACTCCATATGGCTTGCCAAACGGTTTGTCAAAGTGGTGCAATCTTGCCATTTGACGCAGTTCGTCATGGTCATCCATAACATACCCTGAAAAACCTATTTGTTGTCTGCGCTACGCACACAATACGTAAGAACGCGTATTCGAATCGCGCACATCCACGTGTACGTTCGAGTCAAACGGCTGCGTGACTCAGGTAGTCGATGGGAGGTTTCCGTGACCAACAGCAAACCGAAAAATACCTTGATCTTTAGGAACAAGCGCCACTCGTTGCCCGTGCGTCCCGACCACTGCGCGTTTGTCGAGCATGACCGATCGACCCTGACGAAGGTTGTCTTGACGCAACAAGGTGCGTCGGGGCAATCCAAGTTTGCTCTTCTGGTGCAAGGGCAGTTTGCTCTTTCCGTGCAAGTTGGCGCTTCGAGCGCAGCATTGCCCAACACGAACGATGGCGAAAAATGTGAAATGCGGCAATGGTTTGGCTTGGCACGGAGTGTGCTCTCTGGCGCGTGGTGCGCGGCAGGTGAACATGACGACTCCTTTTGCAGCAGGACGACTGGAACTCATTGCCTTCCTTTCTGGCGCCGAACCGTTACGGCACCGATTGCCCGTGGTGGGGCAGGTTCGTATCGGGCGCGATCCCAAGACAAACGATTTTGTCATTCCCGATGCTTCCGTATCCGCCAATCACGCCCGGCTCACGGTCGACTCGAAACTTTGGGTCCAGGACCTCGGTAGCACCAACGGAACGATTCTACGCAAAGGGGAAAAGGACATGAGCATCACGCACACAGAACCTCATCGGCGCTACATTGGCGAATCGTTCATTCTCGAGCCGGGTGACCGAATGATGTTCGGCTCGACCATGGCGGTTGTCCGGACAACGCATTTGCCATCGAATGCTCTCGCCGGGGATGGTGGTACCTGGCCGCATTCGCCCGTTGTTCAGCATCCGGTCATGCAGCAGCTTTATTCGGAAGCGAAACACATTGCGTCTTCATCCTCGCGAGCATGTGTTTTGATCCTGGGTGAAACGGGCGTAGGTAAAGACGTTTTGGCACGGTCGATTCACGCCGCGTCGCCGCGAGCCAATGGGCCGTTCGTGGCCGTGAATTGTCCTGCCGTTACGGAGTCCATGTTTGTCCGGGAAATGTTCGGACACAAGCGTCATTCGTTTACCGACGCAAAAGAAGACGCCAAGGGATATTTCGAGGCAGCCGACGGAGGCACGTTGTTTTTGGATGAAATCGGCGAAATGTCGCTTGGCGCTCAAACGATGTTGTTGCGCGTGCTCGACGATCGGCGGGTGACCCCGGTGGGTTCGACCGTATCGAAAATGGTGAACGTGCGGGTGATTGCCGCGACGAACCAACATTTGGCTCATGCGGTGGCGCGTGGGACGTTTCGACGGGATTTGTATTATCGCCTGCGCGGATTCGAACTCGAAATACCGCCGCTTCGCGCGCGTTCGGCGGACATTTTGCCGTTGGCCGAAGCGTTTATCCGGGACGAATGCCGAGCGATGCAACAACCGAACGTGCCGCGTTTGTCGCCGGAGGCAGCGGCGCTTTTGGAAGGTTATGACTTTCCTGGCAATGTGCGCGATTTGCGAAGCGCGATGCTTCATGCCGTCACGTTTTGCCGCGACGACTGGATTCGTTTCCGAAGCGACGTTCGCCCCGGCTTCATGGGCGCTTCATGCGCCATCACTTTCTCGCTTTTTCCCCGTGTAAACCATTTAATGCCGCGTCGATCGCGTCATTCGTTGCCAACCCCTTGTGCCGCCAAACTTCACGGCCGAGCTGATCCAAGATCAAAATACTCGGCACCTCGTGCATGTCTTGGAATGGCCCTTCGCCCCGAATCGTTGCGTCGTCGGCCATGGCCACCGGGTACGGCGGCGCGATGACCTTGACAAACGCCTCGACCAATATCTTGTTTTGCGGCGGTTCGAGCACAATCAAGCCCGCATTGATTCGGGGGACGTGTTTGTTCACCACCGTCGACAAAAATCGCGCCTGCGCATGTGAAAAATGATCGTACGTCGTGATGAACGCCAAAACGGTGTACCGCCCCGCGACCGTCGATGTCGATAACGTTTGTCCGTCGAGCGTCGTGTACGCAAACGTAATGGGCGATCCCGTCGCGACCGCTGTTTTCGGCGATTCCACCTCGGTTTGATCCACGGTCGGCGTACAACCCATTCCGAGACAAACCAAAGCGCCCACGAGCGTCGATACGTGCCGCATTCGATTACACCAAGCCATTGATGGCTTCCACATCCGCATCGAACAAATCTGCGAACTCTCGCAAAGAAGCCGGCAATTCCAATTTGCGACGCCGATGCGCCAATACCGCATGCGCCAATTCCTCCACGACCGCCGCCCACGGCGTCCGCTCGAGCGTCACGCCCTCCAAAACATCCCCAGGCTTTGGCGTTTGCGTATCCGAAAGCAAACTATCATGCCGCGCCCAGGAAATGCCTTCATCCGGGACAAACCGGCACCACAACACGCGAACAAATTGCAAATACACCGGCTGAATCAATGCTGCGACTCGTGCTCCGGAATTCGCCATTCCCGACAACGCCCGCGTCTCCGGCGGAGCCACAATCGCTTCGTCCACCACCCCATGCCCCAACGCGATCGCTTCCTCCATCCGCGCCCGCCGACTTTCATCCGCTTCTACGCCAAGTAGCGGTGCGTACAACGCAAGCGGCGGAATGCTCAACGTGGGACCATCCTCCGCCAATGCGTCAAGCCACGCATCTCGAGCTTCCGGTTTTAGGCCAGCATACAAATCTGCCGCAGCAAGAGCGGCATCGGCGTCACTCGCAAGTGCTGTAAGCCACTCACGCCATGCAGCAAGCATCCGCGGCTCGAGAGCCAACGAAGCGCCATGATTGTGATTTGTTGCACCATCTTCACGGTTGAGCGTCACGCGCGATTCGACAAGATGCAAGGGAGCTTGCTCTCGCGGTCCGTCGTGAGGTTCACTCATGTGACGCCCCGGATGTTTTGATCCACACGAGCGCCGATTTCAGTTACCAAGTCCGCGATCAGTTCGTCGAGTGCGTCCGTTCGGTCGGGATGGGCCGCGAGAATGAGATCTCCCCCACGCTCCGCAAACACCACACCCAGCCCTTCGCTCGCTTCGAGGATGCCCTTGACGTACACGACATCGGGTGTCTTGACGGTGACGTGCCGCACGTAAAGACCCGCGGAAGCGACGGCGATGGGCAATGCGCGTTGCGAGCGGGCCGTGCCTCGAGGCTTGGCTTGAGCCTCGTCAGGCTCCTTGGAAGTACGTCCGGCGTCGGGATCGGGCATCGGAACAAGCAGATAAGCACTGCCAGCGGTCGAGATCCAGGGTCGTACGAATCGGATCCGCGGAACGTTCGGATCGCCCGGTGAAACCTCGGATCATGCGTGTCGTCGTGGTCGTGCTCGCGGACCCAAAGGCGCTAGATTCGCCCGCTATGTCCCAAGTTCGTGCACCGCGCCGGATCACGCATGTCTCATGTTCGTCGACCGTCGAGTTTGTCCGGGATGCAGCATCGGCGGCCCATGACGACGAAGACGAGGACGATATCGAGCTACCCGCGTTCATCGTGGGGGACGACGACGCGGAAGGGGAAGACGGGACAAACTCCTTCGACGAAGAATTGCCCGAGCTCCGTACTGACGGCGGCGATCCACTCGACGATTCCAACGCGTCCGATCTCGACATTGGTGTGCACATCGATGAAGGCGATTCGCACGAGACAAACTCCGATGCGGCGGAAGAACCCACCGACGTTGGGGCGCTCGATGAAGATTTCGTTCTTGTCGATGAATCCTCAGCGCTCGAGGAAGAACACGACCCCGGTGACTTTACCGACGATGGCGAGTTCGACGGATTCGATAAGGAGTCAGGCGCGGACGACGGTGGTTCCGAAGGCACGGGTGAAGATGCCGCTGCCGACATCGACGAAAACGCTCTGCCTGAACTCGACGAGAGCGAAAACGATCAAGGCGACGATTCACTCGCGGACGAACTTCTTGCCGAAGCGACGAATGCGCGCTTGCCAGCATGGGCGGCGAACCGGTTTGTCCCATTGGACGGTGCCGGTGCCTCTCTTCCGTGCACGTTTGTCGCTGTGTCCGGTGGACGCGTGTATGCAGCCGGAGACGTGCTGCTCACCGTCGACGAAGGTGCGCATGCAGCGCGTCGTTTGGCGCTTGATGTACCGACGTCGGCCATTGCTTCGACGAGCGGACAAACCCTCCTCGTGACCCAACGTGGTGGGTTGTTGTCGAGTCGTGATGGTTGTGTGTCGGCTTCGCCCGTCACGGGATTTCGTTCGTCTCAAGGTCACGTAGGTTTGGCGTGTACACACGACCGTTTCTGGATCTTGCACGACGCATCGTTGTGGTCACTGTCTGGCACTGAGCCCACCCTCATCCGCGCACGTGACGGTGGTGTACGCGCGATGCATGCGACGCTCGGAACCCTCGTTCTCCTCACGACATCGGATACCGACGTTCGTGTCGAGACGGCTCGAGGTGACGACGAACAGCCAAAGCCGGCCATTTTGAACGAAGAAATCGCAAAGTTTGTCCTCGAGGAAAAACAAGTGACGCTCGCGGCTTCGGCTCGGGGCAAACGCTTAGCAATTGCTTCGCCACGCGGGCTGTATCTGTCCAACGATGCGGGCGCGTCCTTCATGCACGTCGAGATCTCGGGTGCCGCAGCGGCATGTTTCGCTGGTGATGACGACGCGGCCAACCTACTCGTCGTCGTGACGTCCGTGGATCAAGCCACAGCTCATCTCGTGCGCGTCACGGATGATGGTGAAGCGGCACGTCTGGCCGAGTTGACTGGGACAAACGATGATCAGACGTTCGGTGACGTGGCGCTCGCATGGGACGCTTCGCGCGATCTCGTGTGGATCGCGTCACGCCATGGCCTGAGCGCGTGGGGGCAAACCCGTCGGCATTGACGTGGTTACGCTTCGACAAACACGCGATGCAAGACGCGTTGCGCTTCGGGAAGAGCGTCCTTCACCACGACAGCTCCGATACGCAACTGCGTCGACGTCACCAAGAGCGGCGAGATCTTTGCGTCTTTCAATGTCGCCATGAAGCGCATGAGCGGCTCCGTGGTAGCCGCGAGTCCATCGCCCACGATGCTGGCCACCGCAACATCCTCCGTGAGCGACAGTGCTGGCTCGGCTTCGAGCAGCTTCTGCTTCGACCCGCGCCAATCCGGCACGTTGAGCAGCGAAACAAGGAACGAGATGCCCCGTTCATCAACGGTCACATCCTTCAGCGGCACGTTGGTTTCTTTGGCCAAACGCAACAAGTCATCCAGTTTCGCCGCATCTCGCAACTGACCCAATACGACGTTGCTCTCGCCGACGACGGCACGCGCACGGGAATCCGTACGCGGAGCAAACTTGCGCACGACCGTTTGTCGAGGTGAATCGTCTTCGTTGTCGAACGTGCTTCGCGCGTAGATCGCAATGTTTGCCCGACGGGCCCATTCGACCGCTTGAGCACAAAGCACTTTGGCTCCGCATTCAGCCATCTCTTGCAACATCGCGTGATCGAGCTCGGGCAGGTGTTGTGCGTCCGGAACAACCCGAGGATCTGCCGAATACACACCGTCGACGTCGCTGTAGATCTCGCATCGCTCCGCTTCGAGCGCCGCGGCAAGGGCAACCGCGGTCGTGTCCGAACCACCGCGTCCGAGTGTCGTGATCTCGCGCCGATAACTCATGCCTTGGTAACCCGCGATGATGACGATTCGCCCGCGGGCCAGTTCGTCCTCGATGCGATGCGGCCGAACTTCAATGATCCGGGCATCGAAGTGCCGGTCGTTTGTCAGGATGCCCGACTGCGATCCCGTGAAAGAAATCGCGTCCTCGCCGAGCGCTTGAATCGCGATCGACAGAAGCGCCATCGATACGCGTTCACCGGTTGAAAGCAGCATGTCGAGCTCGCGACGCGCCGGATCCGACGTGTCACCGGCTTGCGCGGCTACCTGTTTGGCCAGCGCGAGCAGTCCATCTGTGGTTTTTCCCATCGCACTCACGACGACCACAACATCGTTGCCGGCGCGCTTGGTCGCCACGACCCGTCGTGCGACGCGAACGAGTTTGTCGACATCGGCAACCGAAGAGCCGCCGAACTTCTGGACGATGATGGAACGTGTTTTTCCTGTGGAACGCGGCTCTTGCACGGGTCACCTCAACGACGGAAAAAACAGGGCTTCACGTCTTCGTCCGCTAGCACGAGTGATCGTGGTGGGCCAAACCCGCGACACTCCATCCGCGGTGAAGCTCGCCCCCAATCCCAGCACTCGCTCCGCAAACGCTACGGCAACGGTTCTTCGCTCATCTGCGCGTAAAGTTCCGCTTCGGAAGTTCGTCCTTCCGCACGGGCTGTTGCCGCAAGGCGGCGCAGTACGTCCTGACGAACAGGCCAAAATTCTTCGACGATCTCGGGTGTACCGTCTTCGATCCGCGTTGAGACAAGCGCGAGCAAGTCGAGATCTCGTCCGAGCCGCTCGAGAGCATCGGCGAGATCACGGGCGACATCGTGATCGTCGGGATCGGCCCGTAGTTGGTCGGTCAATCGATCCACGAGCACTTCGTCGTCTTCGTACTCTTCTTCGGCGTACTCGGTTTGGACAGACGAAACGGGTTGGGAAGGCGGCGGCGGAATGTAGCTTCGTTGCGTGATCGGTCGCGGTTCTTCCGGCTCAACGCGAGGTGGTGGATCTTGACGGAGGAGCACGGGGGCGACGGGTCGACCGAGTTCAGTGGAGACTTGGCGAAAGGCCGTTCCGATGGCGCGATCACGCGGCCGCAAACGCAACGCCACGCCCAAATGCCGTTGGGCAGCCCGAAGATCACCGCGCGCATTTTCTTCGATGTTCGCTGCTTCCATCAGCATCGCAGCCAACGCGGCAGCGCGATCCGTATCTTGCGGCATGGCCGCTTCGATCGCTTCCCGCATACGTGCGAGCGCGAGGGACGCGCCAGCAAGATCTCCAAGCTCGGCCCGCCAACGACCTTCGAGCAAACGCGCGTCCGGCGTGTGCGTTTGTCCAGGCAAAATCGTCCGTACACGGGCAATCGCTGCGGGTCTGTCCGATGCGTACTCGACCAGCCCTTTGGCCAGCTCGATCTCGACTTCGGGCAAGGTTTGTCCTTTGCGCGACAAGATCGCCGACGCGCGAGCGAGCAAGTCGAGGGCACGTCGACCATCCCCAGCGGCTTCGAGAGATCGCGCGAGTCCTAGTGAGGCATGTGCGCTCTCGGGCGCATACCGCAACGCGCGTTCGAAGAGCACACGAGCTTCGACGGTGTAGCCACGATCCAAGAACGCTTCGCCGGCTCGCATCCACACGGCGTATCGAGCTTCTGGACCTCGAGCGGAGGCTTCGAGATGTTCGGCATCGGCGCGTGCACCGGGGCCATCGCCAAGATCGAGACGTGTTTCGAGGCGCATCCAGCGGGCTTCTTCGAGCGCTGGGGAGCGAGCAATCGCGTGATCAATTGCTTCGAGAGATTGTTTTGGGTTCGAAGTAAGTTTGGCGACTTCGAGCCATGTGAGTGCGGACAATGGTGCGAACAATTCATTGTGCGCGGCGCGCGAATACGCGGCGATAGCGCCATCTTCGTCACCGACGAGGGACAGCAGTTTGCCTCCAAGAACGCCCGCATCGATGGCTGCAAATGCTTCCACGAGCGTGGCCAAGGCTGCTTCGGTTCGTTCTCCGGCGAGTGCGTCGATCCACGCAATCCTTGTTGTGATTTCTGGATGTCGCGGGGCGCGTTCCAGTGCGAGCAAGTAGCGTCGACGGGCTTCGTCCAAGTCGCCTTGCAGGGCGATCTCGTCGGCATCGAAAGCCAGGTCCGCTTGTTCGATCGCGCGGATTGCTTCAGCGGGCAACGCTGCCGGAGCGCGCGACATAGCCACTTGGAGAGACAAACGATCTTCATCAGCGGTCACGCCATCCCAGCGGGATCCTTCGACGGCGGGAGCGCGAGCGCCTGCGGCTGGTAGGACATGACGAACCACGTGGGCTACGACATCTTCGAGAACCACAGCACTGCCCAGCACACGTCCCCACGGGCGACAGGCTTCCGCGAGCGCACGTACGGCAAGCACATGCGGGGGCGCACCGATGTGCACACCACGCGCGCGTTCGGGCACGAGTCGCACGTCGCGATCTGTCGGCACGACGACGACATCGAAGGCCAATGCTTTGCCTCCGACCCGCAAGCCCACGGCGCATCCCCAAGACGTAGCGACGAGACCCACGTCAGGTGTTCCTTCGCCGAGGATGCCTCGTAGTTTAGGTGCGACAAACCGAGCGATATCGGGCAGCTTCAGCGACAAACCAAGCTGCGTGAGTGATCCGCGCTTGTGTCGAAAACGCGTCACACCGCCGGAAAGATCGACGGGAAAACGCACGTTCGGCAGTGCAAGGGCAAGTTTGTCGACATGAACCGGACCCAACTCGAATGGTTGATCCAGCTCGATCGACAACATCCCGCGATGAACGGAAAGCAAGAGCGAGGGTTTGTCTTTGGGACGTGACGGAATGTCCGCGCGTTCTTTCGGTGCAACTCGAGGCGCACGAAGATCTGCGCGTCCAAAGGAGCGAGCTCGCCCTCCTGGACCAAGACCAACCGTCATGTAGGGAATGAGCCTACCAATGCTTGGCGCCAGTCGCGAATTCGCGACGAGATTTCAGAGCGAATTTTTGGGGGAAGACAGGTGGGTGAGGGGAGGTGTCAGACGTCGCCTTTGGCGATCTTGTCTTTCATCTTCGTGATCAATGCAGGAAACCCGTCTTTTTTGATGATCTTCGTGAACTGCGAACGGTAACTCGACACGAGGCTCACGCCGTCCGTCTTGATGTCTTGGATGCGCCACTTGCCGTCTTTTTCAGCGAGCGTGTACTCGATCTCGACCGGATCGGCGCGTTTGTCCGTCTTGGAGACGGCTTTGGTCGAGACGATCATCTGCGCGCCTTTGGCCGCTTCGCTCGTGTACTCGATGTTGTAGTTGAGCGTCTTCTTGATGTTGCGTTCGTAGGAACGGCGAACGAGTTGCTTGAGAAGATCGCTGAATTGGGCTTTTTCTGCGTCCGATCGGTTTGCCCATTCGGAACCGAGCGAACCTTGGGCGATGGTGGCGTAATCGAGGACTTCGTCAAACGTGGCGGCGACCTTTTTCTCGGTGCCAGGTTTGGCGAGAAGATCATACAGCGCCGTTTGTTTGGCTTTGACTTCATCCGTTGCCGGCCCTGCGTAGGCAAACTGTGCGCTCGCAAGCGCAAGACCCAACGAGAACAACACGGCCGGAACAAAGTGCATTCGTTTCACGATCAACTCCTCTTTCCGTACGAGGTCACGCGGTTGCCTGGACGAACGTTTCGTAACCAGGAGGCATGACCAGAGAGCATTGCATAAGCAAGGTTGCGAGTGATGGACGTGGCTCCCTCGAAGGCCATGCAACAAGACTTTGCTCGTTGCACGTCCCCGAGGTTTGGAGGGGCGAGCAAGACGTTTTGCTGGAAATTGTGGCACTTCGAGTCGCACCTGGCGCTCTTCGTTCCAACTTCCATGGTTGCGTCTTGTTCAACATCGCCTCGTGTCGCGACGTATTGCAAGATGACCGCCATGGGCAGGCGGACGACCGTGGTGCTGGGAATCGTGGGCGCAACCCTATGTTTTTCGCTGGGATGGCTCGCATCACGTGTTGCTGAACCAGCCAGGCGTGAACCAACGGCTACGCCTTCCAGTGAACCGATGTCAGGCGATGACGATGGGGGCACCCCTGGACCGCTTCTCCTCATCGACCCGTCGAAAGTGGTGCTCTTGCCCGACGCGTCGTTGAACTTCGAGATCCCACCGCCGCTGGATGTTCCTGGGCAAACCAACGGTCCGAGTCGTTGAGATGTTTGTCTTGGAACTAGCGGGGCACTTCGTGATGTCTACGGAGCGCTGCTGGTTGTCGGAATGACGATCGAGAATGTCGTTCCTTTGCCTTCCGTGCTGTCGACCGTCACCGCAAAACCATGGTCATCGAGGATGCGTTTGACCACGGCGAGGCCAATGCCCATGCCTTTGGATCGCGTTGTGAAAAATGCGTCGAACAAACGCTCGCGGGCCTCTAAGTCGATGCCGACGCCGTTGTCGTGCACTTCGAACGTGACGCTCGCGTTCGCGTTCTTCGACCAGCGCAAGACGACTTCCGAGCCCGGTGAACTCGCTTGAATCGCGTTGCGTACCAAGTTCCAAACCACCTGTCGCATTTGGGCTATGTCGGCCACGATGCGAACGTCGTTTTGACCTTCGCAGCGGACGATCACGTCACTGCCTCGACCCGAGGTTGCCGTGAGTCGCGCGACATCACGGGCAACAGACGCAAGATCCATTGGTTCTTTGTTTGGAACCCGAGGTCTCGCCAAGTCCATCATGTTGCCGATGAGATCGTTCATTCGTGAAGCTTCGCGTTCGATGATGCTGCACAGTTCGCGATCTTCGTCCGCGAGATTTGGTCCCGTGCGCAGTAGCTCGATCGACGCAGAGATCGCGCCAAGCGGATTGCGAATCTCGTGCGCCAAACCCGCTGCGAGCTGACCGAGTGCTGCGAGTCGTTCGGCTTGTTCTGCGCGAGCTGTTGCGGCCATCAAACGCACGTCGGCTTCGCGCAGTCGCTCGGCGAGGTAACTCGAGAGAAGCGTGACCGTGGTCATGGCCAAGAGATTGAGGACGAGGGGAAAAGCGGCCTCGTTCCAATGCACGGCGTACACGTCGAGGGGTTGATCGGCAGGTGGTTGTACGTAGCCGTAGATGAACGCGCAACTCAGGGCGACATACGAGAGGGCACCAGAAAGCAACGCGAGCAACGCGCCTCGAAGGCCGAGCAAGACTGCACCGGACAAACACGTGAGGCCGTAAAGGGAAGTGGCTCCGCTCGAAACACCCCCCGATACGTAGACAATGGAAGACCAAACGATGTGGTCGAGGAGGATCTGCACGAGAGCGACGAGTTCGAGACCTCGTCCGATGCGTAACGCCGCTGCGTATAGCCCGGTCAAACCATACGCTGCGGCAACCGTGAGCAACGCAAACTTGCTTGAATAAGCGTGAGTTTCGTAGTCGCCCAGGTAGATCGTCGTCGTGACGACGAGCACGAGCGTGAGCACGAAAAGGCGCACGCCCGTGAGCCACGCAAGGCGGACTGCGAATGTGCTTTCGGCACCAACACGCAGTCCAAGCTGCATCTCACTCGCCCTTGATATTGCCTGCGAGACTGAAGATCGGCAGATACATGGCCATCAGAACGACACCGACGACAGCGCCGACGATGACCATCATGAACGGTTCGAGTAGCGACGTGAGAGCCGCGATCGCGACGTCGACTTCTTCTTCGTAAAAGTCGGCAACCTTGTTGAGCATGGTGTCGAGCGCACCCGTTTGCTCACCAACGGCCACCATCTGCACGACGATTGGCGGGAAAATGTTCGCTTCGGTCAACGGTTCCGCCATGTTTTTCCCTTCGGAAATCTTCATGCGCGTGTACACGAGACCTTCCTCGATGATCATGTTGCCTGCGGTTTTGGCGACGATATCGAGGGCATCGAGAATCGGAACACCCGAGCTGAGCAGCGTGCCGAGCGTACGGGTAAAACGCGCTACGGCGACTTTCTGCAACACGGGTCCAAGCACCGGCAGCTTCAACAGCACGCGGTGAATCGCACGTTTGCCCTTGGGAATGCGGTTTATCCGGATAAACGCATACACGGTGCCGATGCCCCCGATGATCATGAAAGGCAACCAGCTCACGAATCCACGCGAGAGGGCGATGACGAACTTGGTGAGGCCCGGCAAAGCGTCTTTCGCGCCAAACTCCGCGAACATTCCTTCGAAGGCGGGAATGACAAACGTCATCAAAACGAAAATCACGATGCCGAGAATCACCATGACGGCCGTGGGGTACGTCATGGCCCCCTTCACTTGTCGGGCGAGTTTCGCGCGCTTCTCGATGTACACCGCCAAACGGTTCATGATCGTGTCGAGGATGCCGCCCGCTTCTCCCGCTTGAACGAGGTTCGTGAAGAGATCGTCGAAAATGGCCGGATGACGGCGAAGCGCGTCGCTGAACGTCGAACCCTGCTCGACCGTGTTTTTGATGTCGCGAAGCGCCGACTTGAAGTGCGGATTTGGTTCCTGATTCGCGAGAATGTCGAGGCATTGCACAAGGGGCAAACCCGCATCGATCATCGTGGCGAACTGGCGCGTGAACTTGACGATGTCCTGGGTGCTGACGCCGGAACCAAAGCTGATGTTGAAGTCGAACCCCTTTTTCTTGGGGCTGACGCGAATCGGCGTGAGTTGCTGACTTCGAAGCCACGTTTGCACCGCGGCTTCGTTCTCGCCTTCTCTCACGCCCTTGCGAATCTCTCCGGCTCGCGATCGGGCCTCATATGCAAACTCGGCCATGCTCTGCCCCAATTCTCCTGCTCGCAGAATACGAGCGTCATCCGCTGCGGGTCAAAGTCGTGGAGTGTTCAGGTCTCCGTATTGTCAACACGACCTATTTCGCCTGTTTTTTTGAAGTTCGTTGACGCTGTCGTTGGCTTCTGCACCATCGCGACCAAACGTGCGTTCCGTCGTTCCTGAAGTGGATCTCTCACGCGCGGCCGAAATCGTGGTTCGTGATTTCTGCGCCGCACCTTGTGCTGTTGTGGCTGCTGCGCGACGTGTGGGCGATCGCTTCATTCAAGGTGTTGGCGTCGCAGGAAGGCTTTGGGCCGACGACGACGCACCCGCCGCTCGTATCGATACGCCCTTCGATCTTGCATCGGTGACGAAACCGATCACCTCGCTCACCTTGGCGCGATTGGTTCGTCAGGGCGTGATGTACCGCGACGAACGCTTGGCAGATGTTCTTCCAACGCTGGCTTCCACCGCATCGGCCCGAGTGACGATGGACTTGCTCGCCGCTCATCGCGCGGGCCTCGATGCCCACGGCTCCCTGTCTGCGCCGCTCGTTCAAGGCGCGACGTCGATCGATCGCGATGAAGCTCTCGTGGCGGCAGCGAACATGCGTCACACACCTTGTCCAGACGAACTGCCTTCCGATGGGTTTGTCCCTGTGTACTCGGACTTGGGTTACCTCTTGCTGGGCGCTTCCCTCGAAGTGCGATCGCAACGGGGGCTCGATGCGCTCATGGCTCGCGAGGTCATGGATCCACTCGGCTTGGGCATTGGTTCTGCACGCCGGATGCGTGAGCGCGATCCTGTGTTTGATGCTTGCGTTGCACCGACGGAGATCGTGCCGTTTCGCGGAGGAATCGTGCGAGGTGCCGTGCATGATGAAAACGCGTGGGCCTTTGCAGGACACGGAACTGCTGGTCATGCGGGGCTTTTTGGAACAGCGCTCGATGTGTTGGGGTTGGGTATGGCCATCCTCGATGCGCTTGCGAATCGCTGTCCCGATTGGCTCGACGCGAAGGATCTCGAACCACTTGTACGTCCGCGACCGGGGGGATCGTTGCTTGCGGGGTTCGATGCGCGAAGTGGCGAGGCGCCAAGTTCAGGCAGTCGCCTCGGACCGCGCACCTTTGGTCACTTGGGTTTTACCGGGACCAGCATTTGGATCGATCCGGACGCCGAGTTTGTCGGTGTGCTTCTGTCCAATCGAGTTTTTCCGACCCGAACGTTACGCGCGATTCGACAAGCCAGGCCGCCAACGTACGACGTGATGTTCGATCTCATGGGTTGAACATGTGGGCCCTCGCGTCGCCTTTGAGGGCTGCGTCCCAAGCCCCTGACGTCGTTGGGCGGCCGATCCTGATTCGGAGTACACTCGGGCCATCGTGTCTCGAGGCGCCCCTACCGTTCCGGCAGAGCCGAGTCCGTCTCCGTCGCGTGCGAAGAAAAAGGCCGCACTCGCGAAGCGCAGTCGCGCGAATGGAGCTCGAGCAGCGTCGGTTGCGTCCCTTGTTCAAAAGGTTGATGCGAAGCCGCAACGGGCTTCTTCGGGTCATTCCACGCGTCGAAAACGCGTCCACCAAAGTTACAGGTTTGTCCGAGCGTACTACACGACGTTTGTTGTTCTCGGCAGTTACCTTTGGTTTTTCTTTCTAGGACGGTGGTTCGGAAATGCGTGGATGCAGCCGCGCATGGCCGATTTGCACACGCGCAACGCGCGCCGCGTGCTCAGTACGATCGTCGAGTTGCAAGGCTTGTTCATCAAAGTTGGGCAGTTGCTCAGCATCATGGCGAACTTCCTGCCGGCTCAATTTCGCAACGGGCTCGAAGCTTTGCAGGATCGCGTTCCTCCGGGACCTTACGAAGAAATCGCGGAGCGAATCGAAGCGGAACTGGGCAAACCCGTCGACAAACTCTTTCAGAAGTTCTGCAAAGAACCGATTGCCAGCGCGTCCTTGGGTCAAGTTCACGAAGCTTGGTTGCTCGATGGCACGCACGTCGCGGTCAAAGTTCAGCATCGAAACATTGACGAGATCGTTCGGCTCGATTTGCACACGATTCGCCGGATCATGGGGATCGTCAGCATGTTTGTCCCGGTACAAGGGCTCGATGCTTATTACCACCAGATCCGTTTGATGATTGCCGAGGAACTCGACTTTCAACGCGAAGCGAAAAACATCACGCGCATCGCGGACAATTTCCTTCGAGATCCAACGGTTTTGTTTCCGCGGCCGGTTGAGACGCATTGCACGCGCCGGGTGATGACGACGAACTTCATCATGGGCGTGAAGATTGGGGACGTCGCGGCGCTCGATGCGCGCAAAGTCGATCGCAAAGCGATGGCGCGCAAAGTCGTGCAGGTCTTCTGTCAGCAGATCTTCATCGACGGCGTTTATCACGCCGATCCGCACCCCGGAAACATGCTGGTCGCCGATGGCGGTGAACTCGTTTTGCTCGACTTTGGTGCAGTCGCGGAACTGTCACCGCAGATGCGTGAAGGCATCCCGGAATTTCTCGAAGGTGTGATTCGACGCGACACGGATCAGCTCATCAAAGCGATGCGCAAGATGGGCTTTCTTTCACGTTCGGATGCGCCTGAAGTGAGTGAAAAAGTCATCGAGTTTTTCCATCAGCGTTTCCAAGAAGAAGTGAAGCTCGACAGCTTCAACCTGAAGGACATCAAGATCGATCCGCAGAAGGGCATCGAGAGTTTGATCGACTTGCGGAAGATGAACATCGGGCTGAAGGAGCTGTCGGGGGCGTTTCACATCCCGCGCGACTGGGTTCTTCTGGAACGAACGATCTTGCTGCTCACGGGGTTGTGTACGCAGCTCGATCCTGATCTTTCGCCGATGGAAGTGATTCGTCCGTACTTGCAGGACTTTGTCTTGGGCAATCGCGACTGGGCGCAGATCGCGGTGGAGGGCGCCAAGGACATGGCGCTCAAGGCGCTGACGATTCCCGAGGATTTGCGCAAGTATTTGCATCGGGCGAATCGAGGCGAGGCGGAGATTCGTGTGCGTGGACTTTCCCATGCCGCGGGTCTCGTGTACGCCGGAATTCGACAAGCGATTTACGCAGCAGTCGGCATTGCGGCCGGATTTGCTGCTCTTCAACTTCACTTGGCGGGACAAACACACCTGGCCAAATATTGTCTCTACGGCGCAGGCGTTGCAGGCATGTTCCTCTTGGGCAGCATACTTGTTACGCGCTCGAAATAACGTGTCCATGACGAACTCTACGAAGTCTAGTTATCGAGACAAACTCGCAGCGGAAGTTGCCGCGGCGGAGACGGAAATCGAGCTTTTGCGCGAAGCGAAAGCGAAACGAAAAGATGCTCCGGATCGCGAGGTTTCCGAAGAGGAACGGGCGGAGCGCAAGCAATTGTCGACGGCGATCAACAAGGCGCGGGGGCGGTTGGAACAAGCGCGCGCAGTGCTCGATCGGTACGACCGAAGTGGTCGGGAGCATGCGGTGGTCGTGCAAGGCGATCGGGTCAAAGGAACGATTGCGGTACGGATTCCACCGGGTGGCTCGAGCGAGCAGCGGCTCAAGCTTTTGGAAGACGTGCTGGCCGAGCAACTGGACGCAGTGATCATGACGTTGGGCGTGGTGCTTGCGGCAACGCCGGCGAAGTACGTGCGTGAGCGGCCCGGGCGTGATGCGGACGGACAAACGATCTTCGATGTCGACGGGCTTGTCGAAGGTGACTTCTTGGTGCCGGCGGTGAAGTCGGCGAAAACGGCGGAGCGTCGGAAGCGTTAACGCGCTCTACTTCTTCATCCGTTCACGAATGGCCTTGGCTCGTTCGGCGCTATCGGGGTGCGTCGAGAGAAACTGCGGGACGGGCTGCTTTTCGAGGCTCTCGAGGAACCGGGCAAGGCCCTCGGGGCTTTCGTTGCGTTTGGCGAGTAAGTCGACGCCGAAGGCATCGGCTTCTTCTTCCATGGATCGGCTGTAACTCAGCGTGTCGAGTTGCGAAGCGCCTGCGATGAGTGTGGCGGTGATGCCGTTGATGTCGCCGGTGAGGAAGACGATGACGAGTCCGAAGATGCCGTTGCGGACCATTGAGCGCACGCCGTGACGTTTGACCGCGTGACCGATCTCGTGCGCGAGGACGCCTTTGAGTTGCGCGTCGTCGTCTTTGGTCCGTTCGAGAAGTCCGGTCAAGACAAACACTTCGCCGCCAGGTAGTGCGAACGCGTTGACTTGTTCGTCTTTGAGAACCGTCACGCGAGGGGCGACGAGGATGCGTTTTTCTTCGTCGGAAAGTGCGCTGCGCAGTTCTTCGAAGACGCGATCGACGCGGGCTTTTTCTTCGGTCGTCGGTTCGCTGCCGGTGACGGAATGTTGCGCGCGCATCGCTTCGCCGGCGGTTTTTCCAATGGATGCATCCACATCCGGAGGTAGGCCGGCGACGATGGCTCCTGTTGCCAGACCTGCGCAGCCTCGAGCTCCAAAGATCAACAGCACGATCGCGAGCAACACGATGCCGATTTCCGCGGCCATGCGCGAAGGACTGTGCCCGAAACCTTGTTGCTGCGTCGGGTTGTTCGCAGTTCGTACTTCCTCTCCAGACATGGGTCGGTTATAGCGTGCGCGCTTTTTTGTTGCTCGTGGGGATCGAGCAACGAGGGAGTGTTCGTTTCAATTCGTGCCTCCTCTCGAAAGAAGGGGAAGGGTTTCGATGCAACACATCATCAAGTACGAGCCGACGTTCTCGATGCTCCAGGTGAACCTGGCGCCGGGCGAAACGCTCATCGCCGAAGCAGGTTCGATGGTCGCCCGTTCAGCCAACCTCAACATGGAGGTCAAGCTGAATGCGGGCAAAAACGCCGGATTTTTCGGCAAAATGAAGACATTTTTCATTGCCTTGATCCGCAAGATCGTTGGTGGTGAAACGTTTTTCGTGAATCACTTTTCCAGTCCACAAGGTGGCTGGTTGTGGCTTGCGCCTTCGCTTTCAGGCGGAATCAAGCCGATCACGCTTCAGGGCAACGGGATGATCTTCAGTGCTGGCGCGTATCTCGCGAGCATTGGGGACATCGACCTCAAGATGCGTTGGGGTGGTTTGCGAGCGCTTTTGGCGAAAGAGGGTGCATTTTTCGTCGAAGCATCGGGCGCAGGCCAGGTGTTCGTCACGAGCTACGGCGCGATCGAAGAGATCTACTGCAACGGCAGCTATGTCGTGGACAACGGCCACATCGTTGGGTTTGAGCCGCAGTTGACGTTCAACATCAAGAGTGGTGGTGGCGGGCTGCTTGGGTTCCTCGCTTCGGGTGAAGGGATCGTGTGCGAGTTCCAGGGGCAGGGACGAATTCTCATTCAAACGCGCAACACCGGTGCGCTCGTCGACTGGATCACGCCGATGTTGCCTCCGTGAGGCGCGGACAAACCTAAGGAAAACGGGAAGAAAACAATGCAAGTCAACCTTCTCTATCGCCCCTCACAGTCGCTCGCGCAGTGCTGGCTTCAAAACGGGGAATCGGTCGTTGCGGAAAGCGGCGCGATGGTCGGCATGTCGACCAACGTGCAGATGCAGACGCAATCCGGCGGGCTCATGAAGGGCCTCAAGCGATTGTTCGGTGGTGAATCGTTTTTCCGGAACACCTTCACGGCCAATGGTGGCCAAGGTGAAGTGCTCTTCGCGACGCCTCTTTGTGGAGACATGGCGGTTCTCGAAGCTGGACAGAAGCAGTGGTGCATTCAGAACAGCGCGTTCGTCGCGTCGAGTCCTTCGGTGGACGTGAAGACGAAGACGGGTGGTTTCAAGGGCATGTTCTCGGGTGCGGGACTTTTTCTGCTCGAAACAGCGGGACAAGGTCAGGTCATCATCGGGACGTTTGGCGCGCTGGAACCAGTGCAAGTCGACGGCAGCATGGTGATCGACACGGGTCATCTCGCGGCGTGGGAGTCGACGCTTCAGTACAAGGTCGGCAAGAGTGGTTCGGGCTGGATTGCTTCGTTCCTCTCGGGCGAGGGCCTGGTTTGTCACTTCCAAGGCCAAGGCACGGTGTATCTGCAATCGCGTAACGCCGCCGAGTACGGCGCAACGATTGGCGCGATGTTGCCCGCGCGTAGGCAGTGAATCGAGGAGACCGAGATGCGACACGAGATCAAACACAATCCTGACTTTGGTGCCGTGCAGGTTGTCTTCGACCAACCGGGTGAGCAGCTCATCACGGAGAGCGGTGCGATGGTGGCGCGTGATGCGGCCATCGACATGAAGACCAACCTTCAAGGTGGGCTCGGCGGTGCACTCAAGCGCAAGTTGCTTGGTGGCGAGAGCCTGTTTCAGAACACGTTCACGGCGACGGCGCCTGGACAAACCATGTGGTTTGCGCCGGCTCCGGAAGGCGCAGTCGTGTGTGTGACACTTCAACCGGGCATGGAGCTGTTTGTCCAGTCCGGTGCGTACGTGGCGTCGACCCCCGGCGTCACGCTCGACACGAAGTGGCAAGGCGCGAAAGGGTTTTTCTCCGGAGGACTCTTTCTTTTGCGTGCGTACGGCCAGGGATACATCTGGTTTGCCTGTTACGGCGGAGCGCACACGATCGATATCGGGCAGCAGTACCACGGCTACATTTGCGACAACACGCACATGGTCGCGTTTACCCAGGGACTTCAGTACCAAATCAGCAAAGTGGGCGGCTTGAAGAGCTTGTTCCTCGGCGGTGAAGGTTTGGTCTGCAATTTCCAAGGCCAAGGCCGTTTGTGGCTCCAAACGCGCAACCCAGGATCGCTCGCTTCGTTCCTGCATCCGTTCCGCCCGGTCGAAGCCAAGTCTTCGGGCTGAGCGGGTTTGTCCGTACGGCGAAGTTCTTCCTCGGTGCCCACCAAAGACCTGCCCTGCATGTCTTGTAGGGGCGCGATTCAGAGAACCTCTCGGAACTCGTGCCCTTCGTTCGTCCCGCCACTACGCGCGGGGTTAAAACCCCGCGCTATGCAACAAGAAGTCCTCCACTGCCGTTCCGGACTCTCACCTGCGTTTTTCTATCGTCATCGAGATTTGCCTTCGTTGATCGGGTGAAACGACTTCTCGCGGTGAAACCATGAAGCCAGTCCGGAGCGGTAGCGAAGGACTTTTTTATTGAATAGCCCCAGGTTTTAACCTGGGGCGTGTGTCGAGACGAACGATCGTTGCGAGTTCTGAGACGGCCTCCGTAACCGTGGGCAAGGTCACGTGATGGACGGGGCGAACGGAGTTCTGAGGCAGCCCCTTCATCGCGTCCTAGGAAACGGCTCCAACGGGCGCGATAAATCGCGCCCCTACAATTCCCATGTCTTGTTCTGCGACGCCCTCTAAACCCCAGGCGCGGATCGCTCGGGTTTGGTCGTGAGGTTTGGTTTCGATGACGCCCTTGAGACTTCGATCCCCAAAAGTTGAACTGGCCGTTGCGTTCTGAAGCGATCCGCCGGTAGAGTACCGCTTACCCGACGAGCCACGTCTCGGCTTCGCGGTGACCCGTCTATGTGGAAATTAACGATCGAGGACGACGAGGGGAAACAGACTGCGCTCCCTCTCGCCCACGATGAATACGGCCTCGGACGCGGCGACGAGAATTCGATTCGCCTGACGGACCGCAACGTTTCCCGCAAGCACGCAAAGCTCGCGAAAAGCGGCGAGGCTTGGATCATCCGGGACGTGCAGAGTTACAACGGGACGTACGTCAATGGCGTTCGTGTCGTTGGAGAGCAACCGGTCAACGCCGGCGACATCATTCAGCTCGGTGACTATCGCCTCGAGCTGGTTGACGAATCGAAGATCGTTCCGGCGACGGATCCAACAGCGCAAGCAGCGCTGACACAGGTTCCTGTTCACCAACGTCCGAATCGTCTCGTCGTGGTTGTCGGTCCAAACCCGGGTACAGAGTACCCACTCGATCGCGAACACTTCTCGATCGGTCGTGCCGAAGAAGCGACCATCTCGATCAATCACAGCTCGGTCAGTCGTTTGCACTCGGAGCTGATTGCGCTTGGAAACGGGCGTTTCGAGATCATCGACAAGGGCAGCGCGAACGGCATTCGTATCAACGGTGTCGAACTCAAGCGCGGCATTCTCGAAGCAGGTGATGCGCTCGAGCTTGGCGATGTGCGTTTGCGATTCGTTGGAGCTGGAAAGATTTTCCGCGCGGGCATGGGCATGGGCGTCGACGGGCAAGGGGTTCGTCCTCTTGCAGGTTTCGACAATCTTGCCGCCGCTGCACCGCCACCAAAGCCGACACTCGGCATGGGCAAACTCATCGGTATCGGTGTGGTCGTTGCCGCCATCGTGATCGGACTCGTTGTGGCGTTGAGTGGTCGCGGACAAACTCAAACGACCGGACCAACGCAAACAGCCGAAATCAACCCGCTCGAAGCACAGCTTCTCAAAGAAGCGAAAGAGCTCGTCGAATCAAAAGACTTCGAACGTGCTCACAAGAAGCTCGAAGCGATCAACGACAGTTCGCCTGTGCGTGAGACGCAAGAGTTCAAAGACATCGAGTCGAAGTGGGCCGATTGGATGTTCAGCAAGGTCGATCAGATGTCTGATCCGGCCGAGAAAAAGCGCGTTTTGCAGCAGATCTTGTCGACGCCGAGCGTGAGCCCCGAGCAACGCAAGAAGGCCGTCGAGATGCTCGGAACGCTTGGTGGTCCCGAGCCAACCGTGGCGCAACCCAACAACAATCCTCCACCGGTAACAGGAGGCGGGTTTGTCCCGTCAACTTCCGGTGGTTCCGGTTCGCCGACGGCCACGACAAACAAGACCGCCGACCCCGTTTCCACGACGGGACCAACAGCTCCTCCGCCTCCAGGACAACTCGACGAAGCTGCGTTGCGTCGAGGTATCGAAGGCAAGGTGTGGTCTGGCAAGGCAAACGAGCAAGAGATCAAGCTGCTCATTGCCATCTGCAAGCATCAACGCGACATGGCTTGCCGTGATCGCGCCGTCGCTATGCTCAAGCAGAAACAAGGCGGCTGACCCTCGCGCCCATGACTGCCGTTCGGCACGAAGCCGATCCATCGTCGTCCGACGAACCCTCCCACGAGGAACCGTCCAAGTTATCAAGACAAACTACTTCGTCTCCGCACGACGATGAGTCTCATCACGAGACGTCTTTGCCACGACAAACCAATAGCGACAAACCCGTCGTCACGACGGCGTCACCTCGTGGGACAAACGGCCTCGAGTCTTCCGCAACGTTGGCGCTCGCTACGTTGCTCGTGCTGGTTGCGAGTCCGGATTTCCACCCGGCGCTCGAACGACTTCGCCTGTTGACTCCGCTTCCCGAAGGCCAAGGCTTGGTGGCTGTCGCGC
>JBGAOI010000439.1:0-6419 GCA_044221885.1 Polyangium sp. (in: bacteria) | reverse complement strand
CGTTTGATGTTGAGGGTTGAGAGGTCATGGCTGCGGATTCTACGCTTCCACCGGCCGTGCACTTCGCCCCGGGCACGGTACTCCAGCAGTATGAAATCATCCGCCCCATTGGCAAAGGGGGCATGGGCGAGGTGTACCTGGCGCGTGATACGCGTCTTGGAAGGCTCGTCGCAATCAAGTTTTTGCTCGAGCATAGCGGACCCGCGGCGACCCGGTTCCTCGCCGAAGCGCGCACGACAGCCCAATGCCGACACGACAACATCGTCGTCATTTATGATGTTGGTGAATTCCAGAACTTCCCGTACATGGTCCTCGAGTATATCCAGGGCCAATCGTTACGTGGCGTCATGGCCGAGCGAGGTAAGGGAATTCAGGCCATGGCCGTCGACATCATGTTGCCGGTCGTCCGCGCGCTCGAGTGTGCCCATGCGATGGGTATCGTTCACCGGGATTTGAAGCCCGAGAATATCCTTTTTTCGATTTCTGGCCAAATCAAAGTTTTGGATTTTGGTATCGCAAAGCAAACTTCGATCGTGTATTCGGCGACGGCGTCGGACGTGGAGCAAACGGGGGCTGATTCAATGCGCGTCTTTCGTGGCGAGCGCGGCCCCAATGATGTTTCTATCGTCGTGACGAATGCAACCATGGTTGCGCCAGGGGGATCGATCGTGGTCGGTCCACCCAGTGGATTCGATGCGACCATGGCCGCAATCGATGGCGTTTCCGCGCTGTTTGCCACGGTTGACGCGCCCATTGCGCAAGCTGAACAGCGTAGTGCCGTGGCCGGAACGATGCCGTATATGTCGCCCGAGCAATGGACGGGTCAGGGCATTGATGCGCGGACGGACATTTGGGCTGCGGGAATTATTCTTTTCGAGCTCGCGACGGGCAAACACCCCTTGGAACCGTTTTCGTCGGAAGTGATGAATGCCGTTCGACAACTCGACATTCCCATGCCGAGTGCGAAGGAAGCGGGGTCTCTGGCGGAGGTTATCGATCGTTGCCTGAAAAAGCGCAAGGAAGATAGGTATGCTTCGGCCACAGAATTGGCATTGGCTTTGGAGCGCGTGGGGTTACGAAAACGTGCGGTGCCGGTTCGAGCGGCCGACGAAAGTCCATTTGCCGGTCTGGCGGCATTTCAAAAATCGGATGCCGAGCGGTTTTTCGGTCGGGATCAAGATATTACCGCAGCCCTCGGCAAACTTCGCAGTCAACAACTCATCATGATTGCCGGGCCCTCGGGCGCGGGCAAATCGTCGTTTGTCCGGGCAGGTATCATTCCCGCGCTCGAACTCGATGGTCGTGACGTCGAAACGTTTGTCCTGCGTCCTGGCCGACGTCCCTTTGCTGCGCTTGCGGACGTTCTGGCGTCGTTTCACGATACGAGTGAATCCGTGGAGGATGCCGATGCCGAGGGCATTGCGACGACGCTGCGTACACAACCTGGTCATCTCGGCGCCAAACTACGCGCTCGTTGTAGAAAACGCGGAGCTGACCATCGCATCGTGCTTTTGGTCGACCAATTCGAAGAATTGTTCACGCAGGGCACCGACCCTACGGAACGAGCCGCATTTTGTGCCTGCATTGAAGGCGTTGCGGACGACGCCTCGTCTCCGCTTCGGGTCATTGCCACGATTCGCGCGGACTTTCTCGATCGCGTTGCCGAGGACCGACGATTCTGGGGTGAAGTCTCGCGGGGACTCGTATTCTTGCCGCCCATGACGCGCGATGGTTTGCGCGATGCATTGAAGAAACCGCTCGAATCTGCACAATATCGCTTCGAAGACGACCAGCTTGTCGAAGAAATGCTCGAAGGGCTGGAAGGCACAACGACACCCTTGCCCATTTTGCAATTTACAGCGACGAAGTTATGGGAAGCGCGTGACCGGGAAAAACGACTTCTGACCCGAAGTGCGTATGAAGCGCTGGGCGGTGTCGCTGGGGCCTTGTCGACGCATGCCGATGCGGTTCTTTCGAGTTTGTCCGTATCGGAGCAGCAGCTTGCTCGTTCCATTTTGATGACGCTCGTCACGCCCGAACGTACGCGAGCCATTGTTCCATTGAGTGAACTCATGACGCTCGCGCCCAACGGCACGGATGTCGAGCAGGTCATCCATCACCTGGCCGATGCTCGCTTATTGGCGATGGACGCATCGGGCGAGCGGGAAGGAAAAACCGTTGAACTCAGCCATGAATCATTGATTCAGCGCTGGAGCAGGTTGCGTCACTGGCTCGACGAGAACGAACATGACGCGCAATACTTGGCCCAAATTCGCAATGCCGCCCAGCAATGGGAGAAAAACCGCGAAGCTGAAGGGTTTTTGTGGCGGGATCGTGCGGCTGACGAAGCGGGCCAATGGCTCGAACGGCGCAAAAAAGAACAAGGCGGCAAAGGGACCACAGGGCTTGGAAAAAGGGAAGAGCGGTACCTCTCGGCCGTCGTGGAATTGGCCGAGCGCACACGTCGCTGGAGGCGCCGCATTCTCGTGTCGCTGTTTCTGTCGATTTCTGTCATTGCGGTCGTCGTTTCTTTTCTAGCTGTCGAAGCACGTGAACAAGCAAGACGCGCCGATGCGGAAAAGGCCGAAGCGCAGGCGCAACGGGCCGAGGCGCAAGTGCAGCGGACCGAAGCCGAATTGAGCGCATCCCGGGCGCGTAATGCGATCCGTGTGGCTGCCGCGCGCGAGCGAAATGAAGATCCCACGACGGCGCTGGCGTTGCTGCGCGAAATTGAACCGAAATCCGTTCCTCAAGGTTGGTCGGAATTGGCAGGTTGGGCGCGTACCGTCGGCAACGCTATCGAAGTCATACCTCACGAAAATCGTCCACGCCTCGTCGTATTCAGTCCAGATGGCCGGCAACTTTTGGTCGGTGTCATTGACAAGATGGTCTGGATCGAAAATGCGGACGGATCCGGAGAACCCCGGCAACTCAAAGGTCACACCGACGCTGTCTTGACCGCGAGTTGGAGTCCCGATGGTTCACGCATTGTTTCCGGCGCGCAGGACAAAACCGTGCGAATCTGGAATATGGATCGCCCAGACGAACCCATTGTGCTCGAAGGACATACAGACCGCGTGTATTCGGTCGTTTTCAGTCCAGATGGCAAGCGGATTGCTTCTGCTTCGTGGGACAAGACCATTCGTGTGTGGAATGCAAATGGATTGGGACAACCTATCGTCCTCGAAGGACATACCGAGGCCGTTCGTTGCGTCGCGTTCAGCCCCGATGGCAAACGAATTGCTTCAGCTTCCGAGGACAAGACCGTGCGCGTCTGGGACGCGGACGGGGTTGGAAAGCCAATCGTTTTAGCGGGTCATACGGGGGTCGTCCATCGAGCTTTGTTTAGCCCGGATGGGAAATACTTGGCCACAATGGCCGAGGACAAAACGTTGCGCGTATGGAATGCCGACGGCAATGACAAACCTATTTTCGTTCGTGAGCACGAAAAATGGCTCTTGTCCGGGGCTTGGAGTCCCGACAGCAAGCACATTGCCGTGTCGAGTGACAATATGATCCACGTGTGGAACATCGATGACATGGCGCAATCCGTGGTCATTGGTTCGCATGCTGGCGAAATACGCTCAACCACATACAGCCCCGACGGTCGACGCATTGTGACGGCTTCTCTCGATGGCAGTGTGCGCGTGTGGTCTGCGGACGGACCCACGGATATTCGCAGTCTGCGTGGTCACACGGGTTTCGTCTTTTCGGTCGCGTATAGCCCCGATGGTAAACACCTCGTATCATCGTCCGGTGACAATACGATACGCATATGGAATGCGGATGGCCGCGGCGAACCCCTGATTTTTCGAGGGCACGAGCAAGCCATCAATACGGTTGCGTATAGTTTGGATGGTACACACATTGTGAGCGGTGCTGCGGACGATACCGTGCGCATTTGGAAAGCCGACGGATCGGGCGAGCCGCTCATTCTTCGAGGGCATACAGGGGGAGTTTCTTACGTTCAGTACAGCCCCGACGGTAAGCATATCGTTTCCGCGTCGCATGACCGCACCGCGCGCGTATGGAACGCCGACGGCCAGGGGACGCCCATGATATTACGCGGTCACGAACACGTTGTTGTCGGAGCATCGTACAGCCCCGATGGTACACGCATCGCTACTGCATCCGCGGACAAGACCGTACGCATTTGGAATGCCGAGAACGGTGCAGAACTCCAGGTCATTCGTGGCCACGATGCGCCGGTCACGTTTGTTGCGTTTAGTCCCGATGGCAAACGAATTGCGAGCGCATCTCATGATGAAACGGTTCGAGTTTGGAACGTCGATGGTTCGGGGACTCCGTTGATCTTGCGCGGTCATAAACAAGGAATTTGGACAATCGCGTGGAATGCGGATGGCACCCGTATCGCGAGCGCCTCGCAGGACAAAACCGTTCGAGTTTGGAACGCCGATGGTTCGGGTGAAGCTATGGTGTTTCGTGGGTCGACGCAGCCTTACAACAGCATTTCCTGGAGTTCTGACGGGAAAAGTATCGCCGCAGCGTCGGACGATAAAACCATTACAGTCTGGTCCGATATCGAACCGTTTCGAGATGCTGAGGATCCGCGTTTGTGGTCGGTTTCAAATTATTGCATGCCTCTTCGAATCCGCCAACAATTGCTCGATTTCCCCGAAGATCAAGCTCGCTCCGACCTCGCGCGTTGTCAGGCCCGCGTACGACGTGCCCACCCGTGAACGTCGTGGTTCTCCGCGATTGCCTTCAACTCTGGAAATAACGTCGCAATTTCTCCGCAATCGTGTGCACATGAGGTTCACTGGCCAACGTGAGGTGATTGCCGGGAACGACGTGAACCATCGTTCCTCCTTCCGCCAATTCAATCCATGCAAGCTCCGGGTTTGGCGGGTCGAATTCCTCGCGGCGCTCAATGGCCCGGAAAAACAAGATCTGTCCGGCGTAGGGTTTGGGGACGTAATCGAACATGGCCTGCATATTGGCTGAAACCACGCCCAAGACTTGACGTGCTTCCGCAATTCCGATGTTTAATGGCAATTGCCACGTGCTCTTCATGTATTCCAAGGCGCGATGAATTCGTTCCTCTTCGCCGACGGAACGTAACGATTCTTCGGACAAAGGATGCTCGGGGGCAAACTTTCCCAAGATGTAGCTGAGGATAGCCGCCTGATCGGCGAGAAATTTTGGCATTTGCGAGGGACCGGGGGTATCCAACAACGCCAAGACGCGGACGGATTGACCCGCAGCAACCAACATTCTGGCCATTTCGTAGGCCACTGTGCCTCCAAACGACGAGCCTCCCAACGCATAAGGGCCGTTCGGCTGCATTGCCCTAAGCTCAGCGACATATTCCGCGGCCATCTGCTCGATCGATGTGGTCGGACTGGATCCCACTTCCAGTCCCGCTGATTGAAAACCATAAACAGGTTGCATCGGACCCATTGCCTGCGCCAAACTCCGATACTGAAACACGTGACCACCCACGGGATGGACCAAGAAAAGCACAGGGCGTCCTCGTTCACCGGCCTGAATCTCGATGAGCGTTCGAGATGTCGGCGCTCGAGTTGATTCTCCGTGGTCCTTTTTCGCGGCCTGCACCAAATTTGCCATTTTCTCTGCCGTGGCCGCGCGCAAAAGTTCGTGAGGCGGCAGTTTGACCTGAAAAATGCGACCAATCTGTGCCATTACGTCGATGGCCAGGACCGAACTTCCCCCGAGTTCAAAGAAGTCATCATTGATATCCACCCTTTCGAGCCCCAGAACCGCGCCCATGATGTGCGCTATCTGGTCTTGGACTTCGACTTTACTGACGAATTCAACCGAAGATTCCGTTGCAATCGTGCGTGGTTCGTCGGGTACACGCGATGGCGTGTGAGCCGCTTTCTGCTTGCCATCGATAAAGGGTGGCACCGTTTCGAGCCAATAGCGTTTCGACTGAAATGGATACGTCGGAAGTTCCACTCGAAGGCGTTTTTCGTCGGCATGGATTGAAGACCAATTTATTTCCACACCCGAAACCCATAATTGTCCCAATGCCCCGAGCGCGACAGCAGTATCGGATCGATCGTCGTCTGCCCGTCGCGACGTCGCGATAATGAGGCGATCGGAGGCCAACGATTGTTGTTTCGCCAAGGCACTTGTGGTTCTACCTGGTCCAACGTCGAGAAGAAGTGCGCCTCGAGCTTCGAGCAAACATTGAATACCCTCCGAAAATCGCACGGTTTTTCGGAGTTGCGCGACCCAATAGTCAACACTTGTTGCTTCTTCTGGCGTGATGAACGTTCCCGTCACGTTCGCGACAAACGGTATTTTAGGCGATTGTCGTTTTACCTTTTCAACTTCGCGACGAAATGGTTCGAGAACGGTATCCATCATTCTCGAATGAAATGCATGGGATGTTTGCAATCGATTGTAGCGGATGCCTAGACTGGAGAGCTTGT
>JBGAOI010000438.1:0-6430 GCA_044221885.1 Polyangium sp. (in: bacteria) | reverse complement strand
AGCTTGAAAACCTGATCAACACCCTTTGAGGCAACCTCGGGCGTATCGCGGTTTCTTCGCGGTAATTTGCGAGGTTCGAGTACGTTTGGAGCGCGACAAATTCTTGCTGCTCCAAACTTCTTCGATTTCTTCTTCGACCATTGGTTGACGACCTGCAAGGCGCGTGTTAATGGGACGGCTCGTAGCGTCAACGGCCGAGTGGGAGCGAATGTGCGTTTCCCGGCCGCATGGGGTGGCAGAACCCAACGCGTGACGTCGAGCAAGCACGACAGGCACGTGCGACGCGTACAAGCGAAGAGCGCCCAAATAGGTTGGGGTGTTCGAAGGGCGAGATAGAAATGACGTTTACTGATGCAGCGGCCGAGGTGCTTCGCCTTATCGGCAGGCCGCTCCACTACAAAGAGATCACGGACATCGCGATCGAGAAAAACCTGCTCAGCCACGTTGGCAAGAGCCCTGAAGTCACAATGGGCGCGCGGCTCGCCGCGATGCTCAAGAAAGACGCATCCGACACGCCGCTCATCCGCGTGAAACCAGGCGTGTTCGCACTTCGCGAGTGGGACGAGAAGACCCTCCGTGGCGGCGATGGAAAGAAGGGGCGCGGGCGAGGACGAAACGACGCGCATGCTCGACGCCACGAGGCGGAGGTTGAAGACGAGGCAGTGGTTGCCGAAGCGGCAGAAGAAGCCGCTGACGAACCGGCAGAAGCAGCAGCCGACGTCGCACCGGCAGCTGAAGAAGACGCGGCCGAAGAAGCGGCGCCCGTCGAAGCGGCTGCGGACGACGATGATGACGAGGTGTTGATTCCGGTCGCGGCCACACCGCCTGCACCGGCTCCCCTTGCAGCTCCCGTTGTTGCAGCTCCCGCAGCGCAAATTCCGGCGGCACGTCCGTCCGCTCCTGCGCACGTCGATGACGACGAAGACGCCGAACCGCCTGCGCCGGACGAGGTCATGCGCGCGGAAGCTGTTGCTGGCGCTGCGGAAATGTTCGACGAAGAAGAAGACGACGACCAACCCATTTTGGGTGGTGGAGACGACCGCTCCGGCGCTGGTCAAGCGGACGGAGGAGAAGGTCGTCGTCGTCGCCGTCGCCGTCGCCGTGGTCGAAGCACCAATGGCGAACAACAACCGGGCATCACTTCCAGCAGCGGAACGTTGCCTTCGTACATTGCTACGCCGGCGTTCGATAACCGCGGTCGCGATCGTGACTTCGGTCGAGATCGCGACTTCAGCCGCGATTCGCGCGACGTACGAGATCCTCGCGATTCGCGTGTGTCACGCGAGTCACGCGAACCTCGTGATTCACGCGAAGGCATGGCGGCCGAAACGGTCTACCGTGGACCGCAAGTCATCGAGGTTGGACAAACGGAATCGCATGTTGCTCTCGATGACCTCACAGGTCGTGAGTTGGCCGATGCCGTTGTCGCGATCTTGTCGACGTTCGATCGCAACGCTGGTGCAGTTTCGTTGCGACAAATCGCAGAAACAGCGCAACGTCGTGGTCGTCTCGCGGGTGACGCGCAGCTTGTGCAATCGCAAGTTGCCGCAGCCGTGCGTGCCGACAACGCGCGCCGCGTTGCCGCTGGTCAACGTCCTCGATTCCGGTTTGCCGGTGGACGCGTTGCACTGACGGATTGGTTGCTCTCGGGTGACCTCGCGCGTCTCGAACAAGAAGCGCTCTTGGCCGTCGAGCGTTACCGTGATGCGGCTCGTCGAGCGTTTGCTCGCAAGCTCGTTGAGCTTCCTGGACATGCGTTCATCGAGCTCTGCGTTCTCGCGCTCGAGCGGATGGGCGTGAGCCAGTTGCGTGCGATTCGTCGTGCCGGTGCACCCGGATCGGAAGCGCACTTTGCAGGTGTGCTCAAGACGTCTGGCGAAGACATCCGTCTCGCAGTGATCATTCGTCGTGACGGCCGAGAAATTGGTCGCGAGCGCGTGACCGAGTTGCGTGGATCGTTGCACCACTACAACCAAGCAACGATCGGTTGGATCTTCTCCAGCGGGCAAATTCTGTCCGGTGCGCGTGATGAAGCGGCCGTGACGGGAACTGCGCCGATCGCTCTCTACGACGGCTTCGGCGTCGCGCGTCTCTGCGAAGACAACGACGTTGCGGTCATCCGCGCCCGCATGCCGATCGCCATCCCCGACATCGATCTGCTCGAAGCTCTCCGCGCCTCCTGAAGCTCGGACAAACCCCCGCCGCCCCTACGCGTTCTCCCGATCAAGTAGGGGCTGCTCCTTCTCCGCATCGAGTTGACTCGTCCCGCGATACCTGCAACGGTCCACGCCGCATGCGTGCTGCCAACATTTTCGTTCGGGTTTGTCTCACCGCATCCGTCACGAGTTTGACTGCGTGCGGCAAACCCCCTCCCGCGTCGGTTTTTCCTTCTGCAGATGCCGCGCTCGACCGCATGAAGGCGACGTACGCGTGCGTCAACGGCGTGCAAGGCACGGCCAAGATCGATCGGTTTGCCCCCGAAGGTCGCATACGTGGTGAAGTCCTTCTGTTTGCGGTGAATCCAGATCGCGTGCGTTTCGATGTCATCAGCCCGTTCGGCGCGCTCATCTACACGCTCACAGCAGATGGCCAACGCTTTCAGATGCTCGATACGAAGGAAAAACAGTTCCTCTACGGACCAGCAACGCCGTGCAACCTGGCGCGTATGACGCGTGTGCCCATCCCTGGTCATGCACTCGTGTCGATTCTGCGTGGTGAAGCACCGCTGCTCGTGCACCAACCCAATCAGTCCACGATCAAGTGGGATTCCAAAGAAGGGCACTACCGCATCATCGTGCCCGGCACGCGCGACGCCCAAGAAGAGCTCCACCTGTCCATTCGCCCGGATGATTGGGACAAACCTTGGGCGGATCAACGTGTACGCGTGAAGTACGTGCTCGTGTCGCAACGCGGAGGCGATCTTTACTCCGCCGAGCTGAGCAACCATGAAGCAGCGGCCACAGCGCCACCTCGAGCCGATCCGGACGGGATTGACGACCCCATTCCGCCGAGTGGTGGAGCCTGTGACGCGGAGTTACCGCGTTCGATCCGCATGCGTGTTCCTCACACGGAGGAAGACGTGATCTTTCAGTACAAAGAGGCGCACTGGAACCCGCCGATCATGCAGGGTTCGTTCGAACAACCGACGCCTGGCGGCGTGCGTTCGTATTACGTCACGTGTGACGCCCAGTAACCTCAAGGTCCAAACGCGGCCCGCACGAGTCCCGGAACATCCGTGATGATGCCGTCGACGCCCATCGACGCGAGATCAAGCGCTTCGCGCACATCGTTTACCGTCCAAACGTTCAGCAAAAGCCCCTGACGTTGCAACCGACGAACCGTGTCGATCCGCGTCAACGTCCGTTCGATATGCAGTCCGTCACGCCAAACCAAGCCCGTGCCCAGGGCAAACGTCGACCATTTGGATCGATGGATGAGCAACGCCCGCGGAATCCGCGGAACGAGCGTCGCAAACGTCGCAAGAATCAGCGGATCGAAACTCGAAACGATGATCGGAAGAAACGGATCGATCGCCAAGAGCTGCCGTGCGGTTGCATGCGCCAACGCCATGCGTTGCGGCACGCCATGTTTCATCTCCACATTGACGCGAAGGTTGTACGTTCGAGCCAAACCCAACACTTCTGCAAGACGCGGAGCACGTTCCCCTTCCCCCACATCGATGCGTCGAATTTCCTCGTACGGCAGATCTGCAACGGCTCGGCGATCACGCCCCTGTGTGACTCGTTCAAACGTCGCGTCGTGCATCACGACGAGTTCACCATCGGCACTCAGGCGTACGTCGAGTTCGATCCCATCGGCGCCATCTCGAGCTGCTTTCGCGAAGGCAGCCAGCGTGTTTTCAGGCGTCCCGGAGCTACCTCGATGCCCATACACCCAGGCTCGTCTTCCGGGCTGACGACGAAAGACGTCGAGACCGAGACCGCCACCTCTCACGAATCGAGCTCCCTCGCGATCGTTGCGGCAACTTCGCGTGCCCGTGCAACTTCGGACACTGGAAACGTTGCTGCTCCAACGACCGGATGACCGCCGCCATCATACCGTCGGCAGATCGAAGCGATGTCATGTCGCCGCGCCACTCCCGACCACGGGTTGTATCCGACCGAGACTTTGCAGTGATGCTTTGACCTCAAAACAGTTACGGAATACACGCACTTTGGGAACAACGCGTAGGCGATGAACTTGAGACTCGCATCCATCACGGCGTCGGCAAGATCGACGAGGACGACGCTACCCATGACGACGCCGGCTTGTTTCACACGCGAAGCAAAGGCGTCTTGAGCGACCGATATCGGACGAAAGAGCTGCGCGACTTTGGAGTCTCGCGCGACATCTTCCACAGGTCGTTCGAGGAGCTTGGGAACGATGTTGTGGAGGAACGTGTGGTCTCCGTGATGCTCCACGACTGCAGCGAGTTGAAGCACGGGTTCGCTGCGGTCCACGGCTTGCTCGGCCGATGAAAACTTCGCGGAATCGATGACGTCGGCCCACTTGATGAGTGGCTCGAGATCTTTGCAGCTCACGGCAAACTGCGACGCAGCGATGTCCGCGATGAGCTTGGTACACGACGTGTAGGCCGGTTCGTAAAAGACACGTGTTGGGCCATCGAGCGTATGCAATTCGAGCGCTTCGTTTTGTTCCTCGACAGACCCAAATCCAGTGACGTGATGATCAAAGAACCACGTGAGTTTCGAACTCTTGGTGTAGCGAAAATCGAGGATCGCGTTCTCGTCGCCGTCGAGCCACGCTTCGGGAATCATCGACATACCTGGGCCATAACCGCACGATCGATAACGAAAGGACCGCTGTACGTGGGGCTCGATGCTGTGAATGAGATGATGGAAAACCGCAGCACTGGCCATGCCGTCAAAGCAGTGTCCGTGCGTCGCGACGACGACGTTTTTCGGCTTTTGCACGTGCAAAGCGGTAGCACGTCGACGGCACCGAGGCATTTTCTTGGATCAACTGGAGGCAACACGTTGAGCATCGAGCCCCGTCAGCCTTCACAAATCCATTAGATTTCAAGCAGGAACACGCGGCTTCCGACTAGATGAACCGTTGTAGAGCTTGCACATGTCGCGGTCCGAGTCCGCAACAGGCCCCGACAAACGTCGCACCAAGACGAACCCACTCTGCGGCAAGGCGAGCGTAACGCTCTGGTCCTTCCGGACCGTTTGTCCAACCTAAACCATCTTCGACCGGTCCTGCGTTCGCGTACACGCCAAACGGCACACCCACACGAGCCAGACGTTCGACGTACGGAAGCGTCTTCGTTGCTGGCGTACAGTTGATCATCACAACGCTCGCGCCACGGGCCACGGCTTCTCGAGCACCACGTTCAACATCGTCTGGCGTGAGAAGTTCTGCTTCGATTCCCGCGGTAAACGCCACCCACGTGGGCAAACCCGTCGCCACGGCTTCTTCGGTAGCGACGAGCGCTTCACCGACATGCGGAAAGGTTTCACACAACAACACGTCAACGCCCGCATCGGCGAGTACGCGACAAACTTCGCGGTGTTCTTCGCGGGGGTCCGGCGGCGAAAGATCCGGTCGATAACAATCTTCCAACGGAGCGATGCCGCCGGCTACGCGATGCCCCCGAGGCACGGACAAACGCGTGATATCTACGGCTTTTCGGGCAAGTTTTTCCCACGCGTCCCCTGCGCTTCGGCGCTTCGTACGAAACGTATTCGTCGTGTGCACCGTTGCCCCAGCGGCGGCATACTCACGATGAATCGCAGCGATGACTTCGGGAGCATCTTCAATGGCTCGAGCACTCCAAAGCGGCGCAGGAAGCGACACACCTCGCGCGATCAACTCCGTTCCCATGGCTCCGTTGAGGATCGTCACCATCGTTCGTCTCCTGCCAGTACCATGCCCCCGGCATCACTCGCGTCACAGCAAAGGTCTGCGCTCATGAGTTCGTCCGCGCCGTCATCGATTCCGCGTCACGCCACCTATCGATACCACACAGCGCTCTTCGCCGTAGGTCTGGTGCTGCTCGCGATCGGTGGGTTTGGCGCAGCCGCTGCCCTAGGTGCGGCAAGTGCGATCGAGTTTGTCACGCCTGGTATTCTCGTTGCCGCAGGATCCACGCTGGCGCTCATCGGCTTCGTCGGTCGCAAAGCGGGCGCGGGTGTTCAACTGGTCAATTCATCGTTTGATCTCGTCGCCCGCGGACGTTTTGCCGACGCGGAAAAACTCCTCGACGAAGCTGACAAGACAAACCCGTCGACGCTCATTCAATGTGTGTCAGCGTTGCAACGAGCCCTCATCGCGATGCGCCGAGGTGATGTCAAAACAGGCCTCGCCCAGGTCGATCGCGGGCTCGAGATGAAGCCCGGATTTTGGTATCGCCAATCCGTTCTGCTTCAAAAGATCAACGGGCTGGGGATTCGCGCATTTCTACGAG
>JBGAOI010000437.1:0-6437 GCA_044221885.1 Polyangium sp. (in: bacteria) | reverse complement strand
ATAGCTTTGCGCAAAACCAACATGCTTTTCGGCATTTCGAGGATATTGCGCCGGAAACGTCGCGCCAATCCCAAGGTAAACGGCTCGAGTTGCGCCTTGTTGACGGGCGCTCCGAAAACCCAACGGCCCCAGTCGCTGACGATATACGCCAACATACCGTAATAATTCAGAAAATGCCAGGTCATTTCTTCAATGTCGAGGGGCACGGTAATACGTTCCACACGATGACCAAGCGATTCCAAGAGGTGGGCCGTGTTTTCTTGCACGCGATACGTATCTTCGTCGATGTGGCCTGGTTTGTCCCGAAGTGGATTGTCGAAAAAAACGACCCGTAATCGCGTTTTGCTTGGGTAACGAATGTGCCCCATGGCGGGCAAACGCGGATTGCGATGATACGCTTCGGCTGCGGCATAAAACGCTGCGGTATCACGTACGGAACGCGTCAGGACTCCTTGATGCACAATCGGAATGGGCATGCTGTCGGCACCAGCCATGGATACGAGCCGCCCACGGGACGGCTTTAATCCAACGAGACCGCAACACGCCGCGGGAATACGAATGGAGCCCGCCCCGTCATTGGCTGTCGCCATGGGAACGGCGCCCGCAGCCACCATTGCGGCCGATCCGGACGAAGATCCTCCAGGCATAAAGTCGGTATTCCAAGGATTTCGCGTCACAACCCAACGTTCATTTTCGGCACTACAGAGGAGCCCGAATTCAGGCATGGTTGTTTTTCCCAACGAATTGACGCCGGTCGAGAAAAACTGCTGCACATAGTCACTATGACGTTCCGCCTTTTTGGCTCGAAATGCACCCGTCCCCATTTGAGTAGGATACCCACGAAGATCGTCCGTGTCTTTGATGAGCACCGGCACGCCAAACAAGGCTCCGCGCTGCGGTTGTTGTGCAAAAAGTCGCGCCTCGAGATACGTCGTCAACACAAGCGCCGACAGATCCCGATTGGCTCGATCCACCCGAGTTATCGCCGCTTCGGTGATTTCCTGCAACGAAACTTTTTTCGACGTTATGGCTTCTGCCACGCCGACGGCATCGAGTGTACCAAGGGCATCGTCGGAAAATGTATGGACGACACGGCGGGAAGGATTCGACAGCTGGGCGGAGTTCATGAATCTTCGCGGAGGATACACATGTTCGCCACGCAATCAAGTCTTTCTTCAATGCCGACCAAACGACAAAGCGAAAATTCTCCACGTCACGACGACCCATGGTATTGTCGACGCATGTCTCCTCGATACGCGGCGTTTGTCCTGTTACTCCTTCCTGCATGTACACCGGCGACACAGCCGCAAAAGACGCAAGCGCACGTACAGACGACAGCGCCCGTTGCCTCCGCGACTGCTGCAATGCCGCCCACGCAGCCGGCATCATCCGCTTCCGCTCCACCTCCCGCGCCCAATACCCCGACCGCCGCAGATGCAAACACCGACGAATTACCCGACCGCGAAACGAAGCTTGCCATCGGTCAAGATACGTTTGTCGTCGTTCAATGGGCCCTCAACGAATTGGATACGCCGCCCGCCTTGTCGATTGAGCGCCGTGAACACGGCAAAACCGTCCTTCGTCGCCTCGGTTGGAAAGACATCACGCGACTCGATTGGAAGATTGTTCATCCGTGCGAGACGACAGAAACGAAGATTGTCGCCGAATCGCTGGGGTCAAACGAAGCCATTCGAATCAGCCTCATTTGTCGCACCGGCGAGGACTACTTCACGAGCAGCGAAATCGCGATCTTTGTAAAACCCACAACGCTCGAAACACTCTGGGCCGGGTTGGGCGATCGTTTGGAAAGCAGCATGGATAGCTGCATCATGAGCCGACGGGTGACGTTCGCCACCCCAAGACCTGGCGAAATCGAAATCAAAACCTCGGAAATCACGCGTTGGGTCGACCAGAACTTTGATGACGATCTGAAATCTCGCTTGAAACGCGAGTGCAAGGTAGGCACCACCGTCCATGTCGAACGACAATCTTGGTCGGGAACGAAGTAACGATTTGCATTCCGTCATGGCAAACATCCCCGCCAATCCGTTATGCTCGAAGGACACGGAGGTTCTTTGGCGATGCAACGAAATACGATTTTTTCCACGGTGGTTTGTCTTGGCGCTTTGATTGCCGCCGCGTGCACAGGGACCATCGGTTCCACGGATGATGGAACAGGTGGCGGCGGAAATTCGACCGGCGACGGCGGCAGCGTTGGTCCTGGCGGAACAGGTTCGAGCAGCAGCGGACAAGGTGGAACGGGCAACGGAGCAGCATCCAGTTCGAGCAGCGGTTCGGGGCCCGGCAGTTCGAGCAGCAGCTCGGCCAGCAGCAGTGCCAGCAGCAGTGCGAGTAGCAGTTCCAGCACGGGTGGGGCCAGCAGCAGTGGTGGAGTGGATCCTTACGAGGGCGCGCGACAAGCGTGTGTGGATAAGATCAATGCATTGCGAGCGACGAAGGGACTTCCGCCGTATGCACGCTGGAAAGAAGCCGAACCTTGCGTGGATCAACAGGCAACGTACGACGAAATGAACAACAAGCCTCACGGGGCTTGGGGCATGAAGTTGTACCCGACATGCAATGGTTCCGGCCAGAATGAATGCTTGGGCCAAGGGCCTGGCGGCATTGAAGGGTGCCTCGACATGATGTGGGCCGAGAAGGATCAAGCTGGTTGTTCAGGCTGTGACGCGTGCTCGAATGCGTACAACCCGAATTGTCCGAATTGCGACTTTTTCGGCAACCAGACCGGAGACGTTTGCGGGCATTACGTCAACATGAGCGCGAAATACTTCACGAAAGTCGCGTGCGGATTCAGTTCCTTGGGCGGGTGGGACGCCATCAACTTTCAATGACGCGAGCGCGGGTTAGCTCTTACTTGCTTTCGGGCAGGTCGAAATCGAATCGATAGATGTCTTCGATTTCAGCTCCAGGCTTCATCAAAGCCTGTTCCTTGAGCGCACCGGTCTTCATATCGTATACCCAACCATGTAGGTACGGCCGTTGGTGCTTGTTCCATGCCGACTGCACAATGCTTGTTTCTGCAAGGTTTTGCACCTGCTCCGCCACGCTATATTCGACGAGTTTATCGAGGCGCAGCTCAGGATCGGCAATGGTCTCGAGGTCCCGCCGATGCATTCGGTACACGTCCTTGATGCTGCGTAACCATTTGTTGATGAGGCCCAGCGAACGGTTCGTCACGGCATTGCGAACACCGCCACAACCATAATGACCGCAAACGATGATGTGTTTGACCTCCAAAACTTCGACCGCGTATTGGAGAACCGACAACATGTTGAAATCGGTGTGGACGACGAGGTTGGCGATATTGCGGTGAACGAAAAGTTCGCCGGGTTCGGTACCTGTGACGTCTTCCGCCGGGACGCGGCTATCGGAGCACCCAATCCACAAATACGCAGGGGTTTGTGTCGTCGCCGTACGCTCGAAATAATCCGAGCTGATGGCGAGCTTCTCAGCAACCCAAGCTTTGTTTCCCAGCAATAATTTCTTGTATCCATCCATGGAACGACTCCGCTTTGGTTGTTAGAGACGCTTGCCTCGTAGATTTTTGAGTTCCACCGTTATGCCTTTGAACTTGGCGGTTTCTTGGAAATCGTCGAGCACGTCGAAGGTATCGCGATCGACATAAAAGGCTCGCGTTGCATCCACGGTCAGGCTCGATTGATCCGGAATGGCCGCAAGCTTTTCTTTCAATTCCGCTTTATGGACGAACGTGATGTCCTTGTTGAATCGCAAGAGATAATAATTGTCTTGCGAAACGACCGTCATCGCCGAGTGCGAATTCGCTCGAATGACGAAGAAAATGCCGAAACACAAGCCGATGATCACACCCTTCAAAAGGTCCGTGAAGACAATGGCCAAGATCGTGACAATGAACGGTACGAATGACTCATACCCTTCATTCCACATTTTTTTGAAGAGCGACACAGGTGCGAGCTTGACGCCGATTTGAAGCAAAATCGCCGCGAGAGCGGCAAGCGGCACGTGGTTCAAAAATCGGCCCAGGAAGAGCACCGCAATCGCCAAAAAGCATGCATGAATGATCGCAGAATACCGCGTCTTTCCGCCGGCATACACGTTGGCACTGGTCCGTACGACAACCGACGTGACGGGCAACCCGCCCAAAAAGCCCGAAACGATGTTGCCAATCCCTTGCGCAACCAATTCGCGGTTTGGCGAAGCGAAACGTTTGTACGGATCGAGTTTCCCCGCCGCTTCCAGCGACAAGAGCGACTCGAGACTCGCAACCACCGCCAACGTTGCCGCACTCAAATAAACTTGCTTGTCCTTGAACGCGGCAAAAGAAGGTCGAACCAATTGGTCAAAAACGTCACCGGGAGACGCAAGAATCGGGAGCGAAACCAAATGCCCGTCTTCGCCCTTCAAAAACATCGTTCCCGTCACGACCCGCAACACTTCATTCGTCAACGTTCCCACGATAACCACAACAAGCGGCGCCGGGACAAACTTCAACACCTTGACCCGCTTCACGACGTATTTGTCCCACGTGAGCAAAATCGCGAGCGACAAACCAGCCACGATCACCGCCGCGCCACTGGCGCTCAGCAACGCTTTGACAATTGCAGAAAGCGTATTTTCTTTGCCGTCGGGCTCCATGAAACTCATGTCGGATTCGAAGTCCAAATCGCGACCGAGGGCATGAGGAACCTGTTTCAAAAAGATAACAATTCCAATTGCCGCCAACATTCCCTTGATGACCGACGTCGGAACATAGTCCGCAACGGCCCCAAGGCGCATCATGCCAAAAAGCAACTGCATAACGCCGGCAATCACGACCGCCGAAAGAAACGCAGGATAACCCAAATGCGCCGCGGCTGTCGCCACAATCACGGTCAAACCCGCAGCCGGACCGCTCACGCTGACGTCTGAACCGGACAAGAATCCAACGACAATTCCGCCCACAATGCCCGCGACGAGCCCCGCCAAAAGAGGCGCTCCCGAAGCCAACGCGATGCCCAAACACAGCGGCAACGCCACGAGGAACACGACGAGCCCCGCCGCCAAGTCCGCCTTCAAATGATTGCCCTCGAGGCTTTCCTTCGTCGTCATCGTGCCCCCTCCTTAGAACGATTCATCGAAAGATGCGAGAAAAATCGCCCGAAGCTGCATACTATTTGCGTGATACAAATCACATCATCGTTTGGGCACAAATCAACAACCGGCACCTTGACAGGCCAACCCAAGCTGCATCGTGTGGATCCACTGCGAGCGCAATCCTACCAACCCGCAGGTGTTCAATTGCAATCGTAATCACAACGTGTCCATTCACGACGACTTGAATTCACATGTGGCGGTCGAGAACCATTGAGTTGGCCCAGAAACACTTTTATCAGATTCGGCCTGGCGTTGGTCGCAATGGTTGTAGCGAACGATACTGCGACTTTTGCACGCACAACTTTCCGACGTGCGGTATCCGCACGAAAATCCCTGCCCACAAACGTCACGACCATGGTAACGTGCGCCCATGTCCACGCCTGGAACGTTGCATATTCAGCCGAGATCAAAAGAGTTACACCTCGAAGGGTTTGTTATTACGGTACTCGAAGGCCCCGATGCGGGAACGTCTTTTCGAGCCACAACGAGCGAAGTGTCCATTGGCACGGCCGCTGCTAATGATTTCGTGCTCTCCGATCCCACGGTTTCTCGACACCATTTCAGCCTGACCGCGACGTCCGCTGGGCTCTTTCTCAAAGACCTGGGTTCGTCGAACGGGACCATCGTGGGCTCGCTGCGGATCCAATCGGGCTACGTCGACGATGAGGTGCGGGTACGCGTAGGACGCACCACTTTGAAAATCGACATCAGCGATGATGACATTTGCGAACAATTGAGTCCTGAAGATCGTTTCGGGTCTTTGATTGGTTCGAGTTCCGCAATGCGGCGAATTTTTGCCGCGCTTCCTCGATTGTCGCAATCCGAAAGCACCGTTTTGCTCGAAGGAGAAACAGGCACGGGCAAAGGCGTACTCGCTGCCGCCATTCACGAAGCGAGCACGCGATCCAACAAACCGTTTGTCGTTCTGGATTGCGCAGCCATTGCGCCGACCCTCATTGAAAGCGAGCTGTTTGGACACGTCAAGGGTTCATTCACGGGCGCCATGACGGACCGCGCTGGAGCATTCGAACAAGCCCAGGGTGGAACGATTTTCATTGATGAAATTGGTGAATTGCCGCTCGATATGCAACCCAAGCTGCTGCGTGTTTTGGAAGAGCGAACCATCAAACGCGTGGGGGGTAATCAGCGGACCAAAATCGATACGCGCGTGATTGCCGCGACGAATCGTGACCTGCGTATGGAGGTCAATCGCAATGCTTTCCGAGCCGATTTGTTTTACCGTTTGAATGTCGTGCGTATTCATATCCCGCCCTTGCGCGAACGAACGGGCGACATTGAACAGT
>JBGAOI010000436.1:0-6445 GCA_044221885.1 Polyangium sp. (in: bacteria) | reverse complement strand
AGTCGGCGAAACGTCGCGCCCTAGGGTTGATCTCTAGGCCTGTCACCTGGTCCGCTCCCGCTCGGGCGATCGCGATCGAGAGAACACCCGAGCCCAAGCCGACTTCCAGGGCGTGCATGCCCACGAGCGATTCGCGGGGTAGCTCGTCGAGGAAGAACTGCTGCTCATCGAAGAGCGGGAGCACCTGATCGTATTCCGAATAGTCAAGGCGATCCGTGACGATGACGAGGTCGTCCACGCGCGTCGTGCGGTGGTTCGATGCGGACAGTTCATGATCGTAGTCCGACGAGGCCATGGGAACACTCCTGCTCGCGCGCTTTGTGACGCTGCGCCGCTAGTTCAATCCGAGAGAGGGTGTCTATCAGGCAAACGCGGTGATTTCCACCCGGCCGATTGGAATACACGTCAAATGCGTGATCGCTCGTCGCGACAACACGGGCCTTGGCGCGTGACAGCGCGTCGTTGTCAGCTCGTGGGCGCGCAATTCACTACCGTATCCCGGCGTCAATCGAAATTTTTCCGATAGAGGCATTCGCTGCACGAGACGTATGACCTCGAGTCATTCACGCTCAGGGAGTGCCGACAACAACGTCCTACCGTCACCCATGGCCGCAAATCCCACAACGGCGAGAAACCTTGGCGTCAAGTTCCAGTTGTTTATCACCGGCACTGGCGGAGGCGACTGGTACGTCGATTGCCGCGACAGTGGTCCCCAAATGATGAAGGGAATCCGGGCGGAGCTGACTCCACCATCACCATGACCGTGGAGGGCTTCAACCGGGTCGATGTCGACTGGACGCTCTACGACACGCTGTATTTCCAGGGCAAAGTCAAGATCACCGGCACGACGATCCTTCGCGACAAACGGAAGGTATTCTATAACCTCTGACGACGCCGCGAAGCCTGATACGCGAGGGAATTCACGCCGTCGCGTGCGGCCGTTGCAATACCGAGGTCGCTCCATCCATCATTTGCCATTGCATTGTGGTTCCCACCGCCGATATCCTGAACAATCGTCACGAGTCTCTTTTACGGAATGAGGAGAACGCTTCATGGCCACGAAACATGACAATCACAGCGCGAAAACGAATAACAAAGGTGCCTTGACGAAGTTTCAACGCGTCGCTGCCAGGGCACAAAAAAGCGCGGTCAAAAAACTGGCCAGGCAAGCGCCGAAAAGGCTTGATTTCGAGAAACTCGCAAACCATCCGCTCTATCGCCGCATGGAGCCGCTTCTGCTCGAAGAAGACTTCAAAAAACAACTTGCCGAATGGGGGTTCGATTCGGCCCTGGACGTGGCTGCCTTCAAGTCGATCGCGCAATTGGAAGAACAAGCAAAGGCGCGAGTTGGCCAAGTGCCGAATAATCCATTCGTTTTCGTGGATCGTGCACGTCGGGCCGTGCGTCAATTGGTCGCCCGCGTACGCAACATCCACGCACTGCACGACCCGGTCAATACGGCATTGCGCCACACGGGTCGGTCGGTTTCGCCGACGATGGAGCAATCGATGCGCGCGGCAGGCGCTCTCCGGTACGTGCGTCCCGAATCGATTCAATCGGACCAATCGTTCGCGGCGTATTTGAAGGATATTTACGAGCTCGCCAAGACCGAGATTACCGTGCCCGATGAGCCCTTTCAGCTCGACACGCGACGGCCCGATTTGAAAGACGTGGTGCTCAGCGACGATAATCTCAAAAAGGAGATCACGACGCTCGAGCTGGTCAACGAAGTGCTTTCAGCACAGCTCGAGAGCCACAACGTGGACCTCGAAGTGACGAAGACGCTGTTTTATCCTTCGGCATTGCCATTTCACGCCGAACACGACGAGATGCGGGTAGCGCTCATGCAAATGGGCGATCTGAACCTCAACGAGCTGGCACGACGTACCACGCCAAACGATTTTGCGATCGATGAATCGACGTTCACGTTGGTGCCGAATAGCGCCGATGCGTTGGGATTGCTGGGTGACAATCAGGTCGGGACAAACATCTGGGGCAATGAAAACCGCCTTCTGTCGACGGGCGTCACGCAGGGCTCGGTCTTGACGACCAGGGATCTGTACGGCTACCCAACTGCAGATGAGGGCGATGATCAAACGAATCGAAAAGCCCTCGGCTTGGTCAGCAATTTCTGCGTACGCAGCAATCTTTCTTTCGACGCGTTTTGCCAGTTTTATCGCCAATACGCGGTCAAGGACGATCTGGGCACGAGCGTGTCCCCGCCGGTTTATGGCGGTCGTCTCATTACGTGGAACAAAGAACTCTTCGTCGTGCGCAGAGACGACGGCGAGCTGATGATGTACGGGCCCGAGCAAGGGTATGCTCCCTACCATGTATTGCGCTCGATGCATTTCGCAATTAAGCTGCATCACCGGACGTCACTTCCATTCCACTCGCTCGATTGGCTCTTGCAAGTGCCCGGGGCCGCATCGATCGATGGGCGCGCGAGCACGGAGGAATCGGCCTTTCACGAGCTCTTGGAGCCGGGCTTCGACGTGCTCGCGCATTGTCTTTATTACCAGCAAACCTTTGGCATGGATGCCGATGAATTCGTTGCGCTTCTCTGGCGCATCAATCCGTATTATCGCGTCGATTTCGGAGAGCAATCGCAATTGAAGCGGCTTTTCGGCGACGACGCTGCGCTGGTGCGTCAATCCACGCTCGACGGCACGACAGCATTTTCGTCGCTGAATACGTCAGAGCTCGGTAACGTGCTCCGGCGAGGTCTTCAAGTCACCAGTACGGAATGGCAAGCGCTGGTTGCCCGCATCGATCCGGCTGCGAAAACAATGCTGAACGAACGCACATTGGCGCGGCTGTATCGCCTCGTGCGGGTCATGCGGCTCGTCGAATGGGACATCGTGCAAGGTCTCGCGCTCGTGGACTTGTGCGAAAATGGTTTGTCGAGTGACCTCATCGCCGACATCGCGGACGACAACAAACCCGGTCGCGTTCTTTCGGCATTGGATCGTCTCGTTCATCTCTCGCGATGGATGAAAGGTGCCAACCTGAGCGTCTCTGCACTGACGGCCATTCTCACGCCGGCTGCGAGTATCCAAAACAAACTGCAATCGACGGAGCAAGCGCGCACGTGGCTGCGTGGATTGCAACAGGTTTTGGTGACGCCCCGCGTGAAAGAAGCCGACCTGTTTGCGTTCCGCACTTGGTCGGCGGGAAGTCCCGCAAATAGCCACGTCATCGACCCGGCGACGTGGATGTCGGCATTGCAAGAAAAAGGCGTGCTCGATGCGTATGGCATGCTCGCACCAAAATCACGAGCCGATATCGAAGACGCGATCAAGGACATTCTGCAAAGTGAACTCGGACAAACGCCGAACGAATCCATCGCTCCATTGACGGATTGTTTGCTTCGAGCTGGCGAAGGACAACGAGATGCGCTGGCCGGTCAAATCGTGCAGCTTCAAGCAGGATCGGTTGTCGATGTGGTCGGGCCGATGCTGCTATGGATGTCGCAATACGCAAATGCGCCGCTGTCGACGCAATTCGTCTTGCAAACGTTGCTCGTGTGGGATTATCCGGGCGCGACCGTAACCTTGGGCGCATTGCCGCAACTCGAGCTTTGTCACGATTTGCGGCGGTATCTCGGGGCCATTCAAACGCTGGGTCTTGGAGCCATCGAGGTGGCGCTCGTGGCGGAAGCACCGGAGGTTTTGCGGGAAAACCTTGGCGGGATGTCCGCGCGTTTGCTCGGACAACTCTTTTATGTGCACCGTTTCAAGGCGCTACAAAACAACATTGCCAACGCGGATGCTTGGGCGAGTTATCTCGTGCTGGCCAATTCGGAGCCAACGCCTACCGACGCTCTGCGCGGACAACTCAATGCAATGTTGGCGTTGTTCTTGGATTGTCCACAAACGGACATCGAGAGCTGGCTGGGCGCTGGTGTCGCCAAAACGGTCGACGCATTGGATACGTTATCGCGGCGTGTGGCGCTGGCGAAAACGATGTGCCAGAGCGCGAGCGAGCTGCAAGCGGTTTTGGCGGTGAACGTGCCGCAAAGTGATCCTCGTGCCGTGACGAATGCAGCTCGTGTTGCTGCGGTAGGTGCATTGCATCGATATGAAGGAGGTGTACGGGTATCTGCGTTCCGTAATGCCATCGCGGAACGTAAACGCGACGCATTGGTCGCGTTGTACATGGCGAAGGTGGTCGCGCCGGATGAGAGTCTGTCCGGACGCGTGAAGGATACCGAAACGCTGTACGAATACCTCTTGCTCGACGTGAACGTGTCGAGTGCAGTGCCCACGAGCCGCTTGGTGGAGGCATGTAGCTCCGTGCAAGTCTTCGTCAATCGCGCGATCGCGGGGCTCGAACCGGGCGCGAATATCGCCAATAGAGAGGCGTTGAAACGCGAATGGGAAATCGCGAGTCATTATCGCGTATGGGAGGCAAATAAGAAGCTCGAACGATATCCCGGCAATTACATCGAACCCGAACTGCGTTATGAAAAGTCGCCGCTTTTCCAATCCTTGGAAGGTGCGCTCGGATCGGGCGAAATCAACGAGGAGACCATCGAGACGGCGGTCTACCAATACATGGAAGGCTTGCAGCGTATTGCCGAGCTGACCGTGTGCGGGTTTTCCAAAGAAGAACTCCCAGGAAATCGATTGACGTTCCATTTCGTCGCGCGCAGCAATTGGGAAAAGGCGCAATACTACTACCGCGCGGTGGTCATCGATTTGACCGACGGTCGACTGAAGGACCCGGCGGCGTGGCGCAAAGCATTGGCGTGGGAACCCTGGCGGCAGATCCAGATTTCACCAACGAATCCGGTTATTTCGGATATCGCGGTTTGTCGCGCATGGAATCGATTGTTCTTCTTCTGGATGGAGCTCGAAGAGAGCATGGACAACGAAGGGGCGAAGTTTTACACGCTTCGACCTCAGTATCTGCGCACGAGACTCAATGGGCTCACGGGCGACGTATTGTCGCCGCGCAGCAAATTGAGCGAGGTCCAGACGCAATTCAACGCACCACCCGTCATCGAGACAAGACATCCGTTCTTCGATGGAGATTCGATCAAAATGGAGTATCGGATCCCGGCTACGGGTAACAACCAGAAGATTTACGGACTTTCGGTCAATAGCAAGGTGGCTGAAATCGTTGAGGTGACATCGAACAGCTTCGACGTGTCCACCCAAGTCGTCAAAGGATTTCAAGGCATTGCCAGTTTGGACGGGACCGTCACCGTGGGCGAGAGTGCGTACGTGTTCAGTCCTGCCACGCCGACGATCAAAGCTGCTACCACATTCCAGGCAGAGCATGTATCGCTCTTCAGTGGTTGTTCGAACTACACCACGTGGCGCGTAAGTCTGAAAAACGCGTTGCAGCTCCAGTTCAGATACAATCTTGCCGGCGGTATTGGCGAATTGGAGTTCACCCTCGACGCCAATACATTGCAGGGAGTCTGCACGGCAAACGGAAGCAATGTGTCGATGAACGGCATAGCGCTGTATTTCTATACCACAAACAAGCTCATTCCTGTCATCGAGGTACACGGTCCCAACGAACAAACCCACTCAATTCGTTTGGAATCGCTCATCGTCCCAGTCGCCGAAGAATTCAACGCGGACCTCCAAGCCCAGTTTGCGATTCCTTTGCCGGAACAAACCACGAGGTTTACCTTGCCAACGACATGGTGGCCGGATCCCAAGAATGTCCCGCTCAGTGTGCGCGTGGAATTCTATTTCGAGCATACGCCGTCGAGACTGGTGTTCCCCACCGGTGGTTCGTACAGCCAGAGCGATGCAAAACAGTGCACATGCACGCGTACGTCATGCACTGCTACCTTGGCATTTGTCCAGGAGACGACTCCGCCGCATGCGCTTTCGTTCTACGAGACGGGCGATCTCGGAAGCGAAGCGTATTTGTATTTCTCAAACGCTCCAGACAGTAGCCCGAAAGATAGCTACGTCTCGCTCCTCTATTCGGAAGCCATGGCGACGCTGGCCCGCTCGTTGCCCGTATCGGAGGGACGAACGCTGCTCGATGAGCTGTTCAAAATCGACAACCAAAGTTTGTCCGAGGGCAACGTCAACGATTTCTGCACGAAGCTCTATGACGCGTTGAAGACGTCCTCGACAAACGGCTGCAAGCCGGAAACGGAATTGGCATTCGATGGCGCATTCGGCTTGTACGCGTGGGAGGTGTTTTACCACATCCCGTCGCTCGTCGCATCGCGCTACGTGGAACAAGGCAACTACGACGCCGCAGCGCGCTGGTTCCAAGCCATCTACGATCCATCGAAAGCGCCAAGCTGGAACGTTTTGCCCTTGCGACAATGCGTAGATCAATCCGGTGCGGCACCTTCCGAAGGCATCACGGATCCAGACGAATTGGCCATGGATAACCCGGCCTTTTACCAACAAGCCACGATTCGCCAAGTGCTCGAAGCGACGTTGGCCGCAGGAGATCAAGCGTACCG
>JBGAOI010000435.1:0-6452 GCA_044221885.1 Polyangium sp. (in: bacteria) | reverse complement strand
GAATTCTCCTATTTCGAGAACCTTGGAAAATGCTGCCACATTTTCCGCGCGAAAAGGCGTCCGTCCCGTCAGAGCTTTGTACGCGACAATGGCCGTTGCCCACAAATCTGCTCGAAAATCGACTTCTTTCACCCCAAAGACTTGTTCGGGACTCGCGTATTCCGGAGGCGCCATGTCTGCCGTCGCCCCCGTGGGAATTCTTCCCCCCATCGGCGCCTCGAATCCAGCCGACAAACCAAGGTCCAACACTTTGGCCTCAAAGGATCCGTCGACGGATTCCAAAAACACATTCGACGGCTTCAAGTTCCGATGGACCAAGCCCAATATGTGTGCTTTCCCCAGTCCACGCGCAACTTGGCTCACCAACCGCGTGACATCGGGCAATGACATCGGCCCTTCCCGCTCGATTCTGTTCGCCAAGTCTTCGCCTTCGAGCAATTCCATTTCAAGAAACGGAATCCCGGCCGCCGTGGTTCCATGCCCCAACACGTGCGCGACATGGGCGCTCTTCAAGTGCGCGGCGACTTCAGCTTCGCGTTGAAAGCGATGAAACCGCGGCGAATGACGAGGTAACGGTTTGTCGAGGATCTTGACCGCGACGTCCTTGCCCAGTTTTTCGTCACGAGCAACCCAAACCCGCGACGCTCCTCGGCGTCCAAGCAATCGGCTCAGGGTCAAATTGGGCGTAATTCGATCGCCTTCCACCATCATCCCACCAAAGCAACCACAACCAAGTGCGGAAATCTCGCCGCCATCAATGGCGACATAAATTCGCCAAATCCACCAACCACGAACTACAGCACACTCGTGCGGCTCGTGTAAAGCCCACCTCGACTATGAATTTCTATTCAGCAGTGCGTCATTTCGTACGCGGTGGTAATACCGCATCCGCTGGAGAAACACCGGCGGCGATTGCCGGAATTTGTTGGCTCTTCGACCGACCTTCGAGTTCTGTAACAAACAACAATGTGTATCCTTGACAAACCAGCACACACGGTTGCCCCGGACCAAGCGAACCACCGAAAACCGCGCTGATAGCCCGATCGAAAACACCTCCGGCAGGATCGTACCGCCCAGCCAAACCAATCGCGCGCCGGTCGAGCGCATCGAGCGCTTCATAATACAGCCGCAAAATGCTCCGACCTTCGGACGAATAACCCAACACGGGGTACGGCGCCCCCACCGAAACGCTATCATAGAATGGATCGTCGGGGTTCGTGTCGACGCGAGCTTCCAGCGCCGGGCCATTGCCCACACGTGTCCACGACAAACCATCCGGTGACGCTGCTTCGCCAATCCGACGAATGCCCGCAGCATCCGCCACGTCGTAAAACATGCGCAACGAACCATCTTCGAGCATCACGACGCCGGGATTCGCCGGCACCGCCGATTGCTCCCACGTACCCGTGACGGGTGCAAGGACCGGCGACGATTCCCGAATAAATGAAACGCCATCGGTACTTCGCGCCAAACCTATGCCCCCGTCGGCTGCGTAATAAAGAAACACCTCGCTACCCACGCGAATCGCTGCCGGCGCCCCCAAACTGGCCCCTTCCCAAGACGCTTGCGGCTCGAGCACCGTTACGAAATCCCGCTCGAACGACCGACCATCCAGCGCTTCGACCCGGACGATCGCGCGCGAAGGAGCCTTCGGATCCGGCTCGGTCATCGGAATTTTCGGCGTCACGGCAAAGTAACCGAACACTTCCGGTGTTGCCGGATCTCCATCGGCATCGAGCACCGTTGCGTCTCGCGGAAACACCCCGTCGTCGACGAGAACATTCGGTGCAGAACGCAAATTGCCCACTTCTTCGGACTTGAGCGCCCGAAAGGGCCCGGCATTGGCGTTGGGAAGATGAGCGCCGCCAGATTCGGCATCCGCGAGCGTGGCACAAGCCGAAACGAGCAGCGCGAGTGCTCCCAGTGCGCAGTGCTTACGAGACAAACCCATGGGCGAGCCTCCTTAGAACGATGCAGTCATGGTTGCCCCGCCGGCGATCATGGTCCCGTCGGCCCGATAATCGCCCACGAAGTCCGCCGCATTCGCCTTGTACGTGATGCGTTCGGGCAAGATCGACAGCGCCGCATGCGCATCGAGACGCAACGATCCGGGCAAGATTGCAAACGGAGCGTTGAGCACGATGCCCGTACCAAACGACACCGTATGCCGATCGGCATCGACAAAGTTTGTCCGGCCCGTCTGAGGCGGCACGGGCGATCCTTCGTAGACGTACCCCAAACGCAACGGAACCTCGAATGCCCGCACTGGTTCGTCCTGGCCACGAAGTTTTCGTTCCGAACCAAATCCGAGCACGTATTCGAGCCCCAAACGCGGCACGAGACGATCTTTGAACGCGGGCGGCACCACATCGATCGGCTTGGGATCCGCAGGAAGCTCGATGTTCACGCCCGGCGGAAGCTCAGCCGCGAGGTGCGCCGTCGTTTGTGCCGTCGGGCTTTCGTAGGCCGACCAGTTCACCCAGCCGACATCAAGGTTGGCATGGAGACGCTTCACCGCCTGGAAAGACAAACCCGCCACGACTTGCTGGGGTTGGAACGCATCGATCGTGCGCGTCGCGAGCGCGTAGGTGAGCGGCACATTCACGCCCGCAAAATCCACGACGCCGGCCAGGTTCGCTTCGAGCGCCAAGTTGAGTTTCGTTTCGCCACGGTACGTCAGGCCGAAATACCCGAGCTTTCCCAGCTTGAATCGTGCTCCAGCAATCGGATAGCGGATCGACGTCAGGTCCGCATCGACTTCGTGTTCGAGCAACGAATCGTATGGACGCAAAACATTGGCTTCGCCACGAATCCCGAATCGCCCTCGAGTTGCGGCAAGAAATCCCAGACCACCTCCGATTTCGAGCCACGGGAACGGGCGAAACGCAATTTGGGCCGTGAGAAACAAGATCGTCGGACGATCGTTGTAAAGCTCCCAGCGTGGCGTCTCTTGGCGCAACGCGCGGATACGCGACAAACCATCGTCAGGAAGATACGTCGCGATGCCGAACGCAAAGGGCACCCTGCCAATCTGTCCAGGTGCGACAATTCCCGCCATCAATCCATGCACGTCGACAACGTCGTTGTCCTTGCCGTTGATGCGTAAACGATTGTCCGCATACGTGTACCCAACAGACAAACCTAGTCCCGGAGCCCCCACGAGCGCCGCTGGATTGTAGAAACACGCTGAAGGATCGGTCGCATCTGCTGCAACGGCCCCGCCCAACGACGACGACCGCGAGAAGAACCCGTACGTTCCCGGCGCGCTGGCCTGAGCTTCACCTGCGCTCGCCACAAGGAGCGCGACAAACGCCGCCGCGACAAACTTCACGCGCGCCATCAGAATCCCACCCCGATCGTTGCTCCGCCCGCGTACACGAATCCGCTCGATCGCACGTCGGGTGCACCAGGATTGTCAGGCAAAACGCTCGATTCTTTCGTATGCGTCCGCGGATGCAGCACCTGCACCTGCGTGGCGACATCGAATCGAATACGCGGCATCGGAGGTTTGAATTCCACGCCGTATCCCAGGCCAAACACACTGCGCGTGTTGTCGTAAAGGTTGCTCACCTTCGTTTGATCCGGCGCGGGCGAGATCTCCAAGAAGTACCCCGCCCGCAGAGCCATCTGCACCCGTGAATTCACATCGAGACGACGTTCCACACCAACACGGGGGGTCCACGAATCCGCGCAGCTTCAAGCGCAAATTGGAGCGGATCGTATTGGGCGAGCCCGGAGATGTTCAGCGGAGGAACCACGATCTGCCCGAGATCTCGCACCTCGATGACCACGTTGAAACGCCCCGAGAGTTCGCCTCGGAACGTGAGCCCCGCGCGATATCCTTTACGTTCGTAAGACAAACCCAAGAGCGGCCCGTACGCGGCAACGAGCGTGTCTTCGACGACCGTGCCGATGCGTCCCGACGCATCCGTGGCGACCAGCACCGAGCCGGTGAGTGCAGCAAGCGCGGCAAAACCTCCACCAATGCGAATTCCGTGACCAATGTCGATACCCATCGCCACTTGCACCGCAACGGATGCCGTTCGGTTTGCCAGGAGAAACTCTTTCGTTTCTGGGTACAGGATGCGCCCGCGAACGATGACATCGAAAGGCGTGAAAAATCCGAGGCCCAGCGTCACGCGATCCTTGAGCGCCCCGCCGAATGGCACAGGCAAAACCGCGCCGATGAAACTTCCCGCAAGCGGGTGATAACTGATGCGCTGTGGCGCTCGAAGATCGAACACCGCTCCAAGAAATCCCAGGTTGAGTTCACGTTCGCGCGACGTGCTGAGCAGCGCCGGATTGCCCCACACGGCTTCGAATCCACTGCCCAAAGCAGCGCCTGCACCACCCATCGCCATCGTTCGCGGGCCAAAACCAAACACGTCTTCTGGCGACGCTTGCGCCTCACGCGTGCTCACGAGCGCAACCAGCGCTGCGAGCAAAGTCCAACCACGACGAACGACCATGCAACCCTGACGGTAGATCCCCTGTGCGGCGCGGGGAAGAGCGAACCATCGCTGGGCACTCGATTCATGCCACCGCTTCCGCTACAGAGAAAGCCATCCTGTGCCGATAGCCCTTCAAGCCACCCTTCCGGACGAACTCGTACGGGTTTGCAACATCGAACTCGTCGACGCCCGACGTCTGGTGTCTCTGGTACACCGAACGGGGGGTTTGCCCACGCGAGCTCCAGCAACGATTCGCCGCGCTGCCCTCGATGCAGCGCGCGCTGCCGGTCATGTGCCGTCGATCGACCTCGAAGCACGATCGGCGAGTTTGCAGGATCCGTTTGTCAAGTACGCCTTTCGTCTCGCCGATGGATCGATCATCGAAACCGTGCGTATTCCGCTCGAAGAACCAGGGCGGTTTTCCGTATGCGTTTCGTCGCAAGTTGGTTGCGCCTTGGCGTGTGCGTTTTGTGCCACGGGACGCATGGGACTCGGCCGAAACCTCGAGACGTGGGAGATCCTCGAACAGGTTCGTCGTGTACGCATGGATCTTCAGGACGAACCTCCGCAACATCTGGTGGCGGCAGGGGTCAAACCGCGTACGCATGGCGTTCTTTTTCAGGGCATGGGCGAACCTTTGGCCAATGTCGAGCGCGTGATCGCCGCGATTCGCGTCATGAGTGATCCGAGCGCGATGGCGATCGACATGCGCAACATCACGGTGTGCACATCGGGTTTGCCTACGGGCATTCGTTTGTTGATGCGAGAAGTCCCTGGAGTTCGTCTCGGCGTATCGATCGGTTCGGCTCGACCCAACCATCGACGCTCCATCATGCCGATCGACGACGCCCATCCGCTCGCCGAAGTGCTGGAAGCAGCGGGGGAGCATGCTCGTGCAACGCGGCATTCGCCGATGTTTGCGTACACGCTCTTGGCGAACGTGAACGACACCGAAGACGATGCGATCGCGTTGGCGAACGTTTGTCGCACGTTTGCCGAAGTGAACGGCATTCGTCCTCGCCTCAGCTTGATCCCCTACAACTCGATTGGGTCGACCGGCGACACGGATCCCTTCTCCCCGTCGCAACGATTGGACATGTTTCGGGCAACGCTTTTGGAGCGCGGCGTTGGGGCGATTGTTCGATATTCCGGCGGTGGCGACGTGGGTGCCGCCTGCGGTCAACTCGCCCGTCCCCTCACGAAAGAGCGTCGTCGACGGCTGCCGGTGGATCCGGACCCGGTAGCGCGCTAGTTTCGTCGCGTGTTCGGCCTGAGCTTCGGAGAAATCGTCCTGCTCGCCATCGTGGCGATCGTCGTGGTCGGTCCACGCCAATTGCCGAGCATGATGCGCACGGCAGGTCAGTGGGTTTCACGCATTCGCCGCATGAGTTCCGATCTGCGTGCCCAAAGCGGCATCGATCAACTCATGCGAGAAGAAGGCATCGACCGCAGCATCCAAGAGATTCGCTCGCTTCAAAACATCAACGTGCTCGATGGCCTCGAACGCATGGCCCAAGCGCCTGCCGTTCCACCTTCGAATCCAGCCATCACGACGGCAAAAACCGCGGCCCTTGTTCCACCGATCGCTCCTGCCAGTCGCCCTTCGCGACCCGCTGTGACGTCTGGAATCAAGCTGCCGATCGAGTCGCGACCGGGTCTTGGAACCGGATCGTCTCCCGGGGACAAACCTCCGGCAGACAAACCTGCGGGGTCAAACCCTGGCGCGGCTGCGCCCGCGGTAAAGATCGAAGAATTGCCCGGGAAAGTCTCGCGCGAACGTGAATATCCGCTCCTGGGATGCGACGCGTACGGAGCACTTCCCGATGACGCGGCTCCCTACGGAGCCGTCGCCACGACTGATCCCATGAGCGCCGGAGCATCGAATTCGAGCTCGGGAGGCGCAACCTCGACATGAGTTCAACAGCGCCCAAGGGTGGAAATTCCCCCGTCAAACAGCCCGTGATCGACGAAGAGGACGAAGGCGGATCTCCCATGAGTTTT
>JBGAOI010000434.1:0-6463 GCA_044221885.1 Polyangium sp. (in: bacteria) | reverse complement strand
GTCAGTGTCGGCAATAGCCTCGTGATACCTGTTTGGTTTGTCCACGATGTGGACAAACCAATACAAGGGTCAAGGGCCTGGGCCCTTGCGCGGGTCGAGGGCGAGGAGCCCTCGTGGGGTTTGGGGCGACGCCCCAACCGCGATCACGATAAGAATGAACGCTTGATTCCACCCGCAAGCAGCGGGCTGTCCCAACCAGCAGGTAGGAGGGCCAATGCGGTGCGGATTTTGGCGCGCGTTGCCGACAAATCCGTGAGCGATACGCCTTCGAGCGCTCCGGCCAAGTCGGAAGGCAAGTCGTCCGGGGCTGGATCTCCATGCGGCATGACGAGCATGGCCCATGCAAGCAGCGCCATCGTTTTGTCATTCCCTGACAAACCGCTGGCTTTGCTACGTAATGTCATCATCGTTCGGCGCAGTTCGGCTCGGAACAACCCTTCCCGTGCCGTGTGACCTCGACTTACCAATGCGGCAACCGCGGCGAGCGTCGACGCAATTTCGCCGGCGAAAAGGCCATCGGCCTTTTGATTGAGCATCAGCGCACGCAATCCGGCATCGTTGTCCGTGAACGTAATGCCGAGCGGTGCGGGTTCCGGAGCACGCGGTGCTGCCGCCGCCATTGGCGGAGGCGCTCCGTACATTGCCGCCGGTGCAGGCGGAGGACCAAATGCCGCAGGCGATGCAGGTACAGGTGGCGCGCCAAACCCAGGGGGTGGTCCAAACGAACCCGGAACGGGCGGCGGGCCACCTGGAGGAGGTGGAGGCGGGCCAAACCCCCCTGGTGCAGGCGGCGGTGCGCCAAACCCTGGAGGAGGAGGTGGCCCACCAAATCCTCCTGGTGCAGGCGGTGGGGGGCCAAACCCTCGAGATCCGCCAAACCCTGGAGGAGGTGGAGGCGGGCCAAACCCTTGTGGGGGAGGCGGCGCATAAGCTGCCGGCGAAGGAGGCGGAGGCGCACGCAATGCAGGTGGAGCTGATGGTGCTCCTCCGGGCGCAGGTTTTCGCGCTGGCATCGGCGGCGCGACCCCAGCCATTGTCGAGCGTACGGCTCCTCCCGGCGCTGAATACGCCATCGATTGCATCTTCAATTGTCCCACACCCTCGGATTGGTTGAGCGGTTGAGGTAAAACCACCGGCACGCTGCCCGAAACCGCGGCATGCCGTTCGTCCGAATGAACTCCTACGAGCGCGACCTTTCGATTGACCACGCCAAACGCTTGGCCCAGTCCTTCGAGCGTATCGTCGTCATTCGTATCGAATCGATACGTCAAGCGCCGATTACGCAAAAGTGCCCACGTCGTGACAGCTCCGTCCGCACGTGCGTCCGCAGGAATCGACAATTCAAAAGCCAATCGTTGATCTTCGCCTTCGATTTTTTGCCCCAAGAGAACGAGTTTGTCTCCGGTATGAACCGGGCCGCGGAATGAAAACAAAACGGGTTCAGCGGCAAACAAATCCATCGGTCCGGGCGGTTCGAGCATTTTCGGTGCTTTGCGTTCCCCATCGCGTTCGATGAGCACTCGAATGCCTGTCCACAGGGGCGCGGTAATCGCATTTTTCAACCGAACGAGCGCTTTTTCGAGATCTTCGTTTGTCGCGACCGGCGTATAGGTGCCTCCGCCGGCGTCTGCTACTTCGGCGAGCATGGAGTGATGTACAGCATCGCCAATACCGAGCACGTGTACGCGTGTATCGACGAGTTGTTCGCGGACGCCACGCAAAACCGTTGCCGCATTCGCCACATCGCCATCCGTCATGAAAACGATGACTTTTAGACGATAGGTTTGGTCTGGCGGCGGTTGTTGTTTGATGGCCACCGGCACGCGACCATCCAACTTTGGGGCAATCGCCGCGAGAAACGCTTTGGATGCTTCAGTGCCGCCGCGGGCGGCAATATTCGAAATAAACGTGTCGGCTGCCGACAGCGTGGCATCGTCAAATGGTACCGGCGCTATCGACAAAGCTTCGAGTTCGTGGTCGAAAGCCACGATGTTGAAGCGATCTTCGGGCGTCAAGGCGCGTAATGCTCCACGTACGGCGCGAATCGCCGACGCCATCGGACCGCCATTCATCGAACCCGAGCGATCGACCAAGAAAATCACATTTCGAGCAATCGTCGGACCTTCGTCGGCAAATGCGGGTGGAACGATCGCGACGGCGGTGGTGGGACCATTGTCATCGGGCCCATTGGTTGCATCATGACGAACCCAAAGCGCTGGTTTTTCCCCACGAGGTCTATCGGCGATTTCGATTTGCAAATCGCGGTCGAGTGGCGCGTTTCGCAGCGTGATGACCGATTTATGGTCGATCGATTTCGTCGAAACCTGATGGGACGCGCAACGAATCGTCGAAGGTTTGCCCTGGGGATGGTCAATGTGCACATCGACGGTCGCTCGAGCGGCAAGCGTCAGCGGACGCGGGCGATCTACGGCTGCTTTTTCTGTTTCATTCGGGTCGCTCGTGCCTTCGATATACCGCGGCATGTACGTGAGCGGCACGATGAGTCGATGGCCATCGGAAATAGGCACGAGAATTTGATCCACAGAAAGGGAGATTTCGACGTCTTCTCCCGGTTCAATGGGCGCAATTTTCAAACGCGCCAAATCTTCGCCTTCGGATTCGCCCAAAGCGGCGGATTGTCCTGCTTCAATGGCTGCTTTGTATTCCGCTTGCGCTCGTGAACGGCCGCGAATTTTGCCAACAATCGTTCGCGAACCAATCTTGGCGACAAGACTTCGCAAAGCCGCCATCGGTGGCAATGGGAAAACGAGATCACCTTCAAGGGTGCGTTCCAAGTCATTGTGGAATGTAATGACGAGCGACATGGATGCTCGTGGGCCATCGACGTTGACTTGCGCGGAAACATTGCGTACGGCCAGGTAACGATCCGAATCGGCGTCGGACAAATTCACGCCTTGATCGTTGGGCGGCTTGGGTCGTCGTTTGGAGGTTTTTCGTTCGCGAACAGCGGGTTTGCCCCAGGATGTCGTTCGCGGGTTTGTCCAAATTGTCCCGGGCGCTTGGACGTACAAGTACATACCGCCGATTTCGATGACGTCGTTCGGGGCAAGAGCCAGGGGGCTGGCGACGCGTGTGTTGTTGACGAACGTCCCATTCGTGGTGCCTTGATCTTCAATGCTGAATTGGCCGTTCGTATACGAAATGACCGCATGTCGGCGCGACGCGCCGCTCGATGCCACGACGACTTGACACGCCTGGCCGCGTCCAAGGGTGACGCTCGAGACCGAAGTCGGGAACGCGAAATGACTCCGTTGGCCTTGGTCGTCTTCGAGAACGATCGTGAACGTCGACATGGACAGATTCCTCCGCCGATAGGCATTTCAAAATCGGGTGCGAGTGTCAAGCGTTGCGGGCGTGATGGCCGTGATTTGTTTTAGCTTGTCAAGTCTGCGCGGTAAGGTGCCAGCGCATCGCGAAACCCGTCGGTCCAGGGAACGGGTCGATGGGTGCTTGGGTCGACCCGAACGATGGTGCGCGTACCGTTGGCATAATCGGTGTCTTCATCGGTAGGAAGGACGCGGAAGCCGAAGGTCAGGCTCGTTCGGCCGAGTTTTTCCACCCAAACCCGTACCCGTACGTCGCAGACACCGACGACGGGCTTCAGATATTGAACGGTGTTTGCCCGGACAAGATGAAACTGGTCGGGATTTTTTTGTGCATCGAGGACGCCGCCCCAACCGAGGTGTTTCCAGAACGAACCGATGGTGCGTTCGAAGAGGAGCAAGTAGCGGGCGTTGTGGAGGATTTGAAAAGCATCGAGGTCGTCGAAATAGACGCCCATATACGTTTCATGAAAGCGGGTCATGGCGCGCGAGCCTAGCACTCGTTGGCCGAAGTGCGACGCCGGCAACGTCAAAATTTCGTGAATTAAATTACTAATTTTGCGATCGCGCAAGTTCTGGTCGGAATGTTGTGACCAGGACGGACTGAAGCTGACATTGGCGTGAGAATGGTACGTTGAGCCAAACCACTGCATTTGTGGGGGTCTGAAATTGTATTTGAGCATCGAGTCTGGCGCGGTGATTGACGTGGTGTTGGTGATGACAAGAAGGCGCTGGATCTTCGCAAAAACTGCGCGTACACGGGTGTACCATGTACAGTAATGGTGCACACATGTGCGTGCACACGATTGCACAATTTTGGGGGAATCGGCGAAATTTTGCTAGATTCGTTTCTCATTTCATTTGGCTTTGGGGTTGGTTTGAAATAGGCTTGACGCATCATTGCGTATTCGTGTAGGGTCCACGCATTCAGCGTGGAGAACTGGCGATCGAATGTTGTTTGCACGTGACACGCATCGTGCGTGTCTGATTTGCGAGCGGCATCCAAGCGTTGAGGAACAAAGAACACATGCGGACGAACTCGACATCACGGTGGCTACAGGCGGGGGCCGCAGTAGCGTTACTTACACTGGCTTCGACGGGGGCTGCGCAGCAATCGGCGGGGGCTCCGAACTTGGCTCTGAGCCGATTCCACCCGTCGCAGGCAGGTGATCGGTTGTTTGGTGTACAGTCGCCATTCGTAGCGGGTCACTTGACGGCGCATGCGGTGCTCATGGGGGACTATGCGCACAATCCTTTGGTGGTGCGAACGGCGGACAAGGATGCGATCGGATCCATTGTCAGCAATCAGATGTTTTTGCACGTCAATGCATCGTTTGCTTTGTGGAACCGGTTGCAGATCAACGTGAATTTGCCATTGGCGCTTGTGCAAAGCGGCGACAGTCCTCAAGCGGATGGCCGAACGTTTACTTCGCCAACGGGTTTTTCCTTGGGCGATGTTCGCGTGGGTGGGAGATTGCGACTTCTGGGTAACTATTATGACGCCTTTCAATTGGGCGTAGGTGGTTATGCCTGGATTCCGAGCGGCAGTGGAAACTTCGTCACGGATGGCAAGATTCGCGGTTTGCCGCAATTGATCGTGGGCGGTCGCGTGGGGCCGCACATGTATACCTTGGCGGCAGGCCCCGAATTGCGACCAACGCAAAGCCTTTATGGTGCTGTTGATCAGGGCATGATGATTTCCGGCGGCCTTGGGTATGCAGTTTTTCTGGGCCAAGAAGAAAACGTTCAGATCGGGGTTGAAGGAACATTCTCGACCGTGGTGAGTAATGGTGGCCCAACGCAATACAATACGAATGCTGAGCTCCTCGCGTCCGGGCGCTTCCGATTCCTCAAGGTGCTCGAAGCGGGCATTGGTGCCGGCCCGGGTTTGACGGGTGGAGTAGGCACGCCCGATTTCCGCGTCGTAGGTTTGTTGTCGTATTCGCCGCCGGTGCCGAAGGGGATCGATAGCGATGGCGATGGCATTTTCGATCCGCAGGACAAGTGTCCGACGGTGCCTGGTGTTCCGAGCTCCGATCCGGCGAAACATGGTTGTCCGCCGGATAAAGACGGCGACGGCATCATTGACGTGAAGGACGCGTGCATCGACGTGCCGGGAGTGCCGAGCGATGATGCAAAGAAGAATGGTTGTCCGCCGGATAAGGATGGCGACGGCATTCTCGACGCGCAGGACGCGTGCATTGACGTGCCTGGTGTAGCCAATGCCGATGCCGCCAAGAATGGTTGTCCGCCGGATAAGGATGGCGATGGCATCATCGACGCGCAGGATGCATGCGTTGACGTTCCTGGTGAAGCGAATGCCGACGCCGCCAAGAATGGTTGTCCGCCGGATACGGATGGCGACGGCATTATCGACAAGGATGACGCTTGTCCGAAGGTGCCAGGTCCGAAAGATCCGGATCCCAAGAAGAATGGTTGCCAGCCCGATAAGGACGGCGACGGCATTCCCGATAAGGAAGACGCTTGTATCTCGATTCCGGGTATCAAGACGGATGACGCCAAGACAAACGGTTGTCCAGGCGATACGGATGGCGACAAGATTCGGGACGACAAGGACGCTTGTCCGAACGAAAAGGGTGCGACCGATCCGGATCCGAAGAAGAATGGTTGTCCCAAGGCCGTTCGCGTGACCGAAACCGAAGTCATCATCTTGCAGCAGGTGCAATTCGATACTTCCAAGTCGACGATCAAGAAGGTCAGCGACAAACTGCTCGACGAAGTCGCGGGCGTTCTCAAAGAACATCCCGAAATCACGAAGCTGGAAGTCCAAGGTCATACCGACGATCGTGGCGACAAAGCCATGAACGAGAAGTTGTCCGAAGATCGTGCCAATGCCGTCATGCAAGCCATGATCAAACGCGGCATCGACGCGAGCCGAATGACGGCCAAGGGGTATGGTCCGAACGTGCCGATTGGTGACAACAAGACCGACAAGGGTCGACAAGAGAACCGACGCGTGCAGTTCGTCATCAAGGAAAAGAAGCCGAAAGCTCCGGCGAACTGAGCCATCGAGCCGCGGGAGCAGGGCGCATTGTACATGCGTCCTGTTCCTGGTTTGGTTCGACAGACCAATTGAATGAATCGACGGCAACCGATTG
>JBGAOI010000433.1:0-6468 GCA_044221885.1 Polyangium sp. (in: bacteria) | reverse complement strand
GACCATGCGTTGCGAATCCTGTCCTTTCGCTGCGAATTCAAAAGAACCGCTCGACCAAGTTTTTGCAAAAATCGCTCGGTGCGACGATTGCGAAATTACGCGTGATGGAGATCACGCGCGCACTGCGACGCTGCTTCGTGATGCGGGAAAAGAATCACGTAAACAACGTGCCGAGATCAATCGGCTCAAACAAGAACTCAGGGATTTTCAGAACGGCACGAATACCGATCGTTCCCGCATTGAAAAACTCGAAGTTTTGCATGCTGCGGCGATCAGCGAGCTTGAATCGGCGCTCGCCGAACGAGATACGTTGGTCCGGGAACAATCGGCGGCGATTCGGGCTTTGTCGTCACCCATTCTCGAAGTGAGTACAGGTTTGCTTGCGGTTCCCATTGTGGGAAAACTCAGCGAAGAGCGCGCCCATGATTTGATGCACGATTTGCTCACGGCCGTCATTTCACGCAGCGCTGACCGTGTGGCTCTCGATTTGACAGGTCTCGATGCTTTGGATGAATCCACCGCCGAACGCATTGCGTCTTTGTGCAAAGCCGTGGCGTTGATTGGCGCGAACGTCGTCATTTCCGGATTGAGACCGGATGTCGTCAGTACGCTCGTTTCTGCAAATATCGATTTTTCTGCGGTCACGACGGTACGTAGCTTGAAGGACGCGATTGCAAGAAAACGGTGAATCCGTCACCCACGAGGCAGGTGTTGATTATCGCGTCGTCGAAACAGCTTGATCGTCCGGATCTGGTGCCGGATCCGAATCGATGGGCACGCATTTGCACGTTGCGCCATCGGACGAATGGCCTCGAACCAGAATGCCCTCGATGTTGATTTCATCCACATACATCAAACAATCGCCATGAGGTCGATGCGATTGTTTCCAGGCACTTTCGCCAACGATGACGATATCGCCTTCTTGCGTTGCGTCATGCGACGGGAAATGACAAATCGTGCATCTCGGTACTGGGCCTGCAATCGCCGTTCCTCCGACGACACACGCTCCCGCAAGACAAAGAACTGCCCCCCATTGCTTCATGAACTTGCCCCTTTTTGTTAGGTTTTTTTCAACCTATCGACGCTGCGTTATTTTCGCGCGTCCAAGTGATGTCGACTTTCCCACACCTTTCGTAGTTTGCAACTCCACAAATCTTGCTCGACACGCTTCGTTCAGGACACGCATGTCCCGCAGAATTTCTGCCCAGCGCATCTTTTTTCGATCGATGCACGATGATCGTTCCCCGATGCGCCAAAGCTGTGCTAATGGCTCGCCCCATGGCTAACCCGACAGTGTTCTTCGACATCGACATCAACGGCCAGCCCGCTGGTCGGATCACCTTCGAACTCTTCGCAGACACGGTGCCCAAGACGGCGGAGAATTTCCGCGCTTTGTGTACCGGCGAAAAATGCTTCGGCTTCAAAGGCTCGTCGTTTCTTCTCGTCCTCACGAACTTCATGCTCCAAGGTGGTGACTTCACCAACCACAACGGCACAGGTGGAAAGTCCATCTATGGTGGCAAGTTTCCCGATGAAAACTTCCAATTGAAGCATGACCGCCCGGGCCTCCTTTCCATGGCCAATGCGGGTCCCAACACCAACGGATCGCAGTTCTTCATCACCACGGTCGTCACGTCCTGGCTCGATGGCAAGCACGTGGTGTTTGGCCAAGTGTTGTCCGGCATGGATGTTGTCAAAAAGGTCGAAGCATGCGGATCGCGCGACGGCAAGACGTCCGTCAAAGTCACGATCAGCGATTGGGGTCTCGCCTGATTCAACGACCCAAGCCGCCATTGAATTGGCGCCACGCCGCGACCCGTTGCCCAACGAGCTCATTTCGTTGGTTCTCGAGGTCGCGGTTTGTTTTTTTCGATGTGCAACGTGGGGTTTGGGGCGAAGGACGCCGGAGGCGATCCGAAGCCCCAAATGTTTAATCCGGGCCTTGAAATCAATTCTGATTTGGGCTCTACTCCCATGATCGGCGTCTTGCACGCTCAACGCTTGAATTGACCAGCTCCAGGAGATACTTCATGACAAACCGAACTCTGCGCTCCGGAACGTATACGCTTGGACTTCTCGGTACGCTTTCTTTAGCTGCCGCGATTTCTGGCGCCTCGTGCTCGGATCCCGCGCCGCCTTCCAACGCTTCGTCGAGTTCGTCCGGTGCTGCCGGTGCGGGCGGTACGGGTGGCATGGGCAGCACCAGCGGATCCACGAGCGGCTCAGGCGGAGCAGGTGGCTCTATCGTGATGGGTTGTCCCTGTACGGACTTTCCCGAGAAGCCCATCTTTCAAGATGGTTTGACCGCGGAAGTTGGCACCGCATTCGATGCGGCGACGGATATGCCCGCCGGCCCGTGCATTTCCGAGCCTGCTTCGGATGCCATGGTTCCGCGCAATTGGAGCCCGCTGCTGATAGAATGGGTCGCCCCCATTGATCAAAACGTTTTTCAAGTGCGAGTCGAAGTCGACAATCAGATCAATCCGCTGGTCGTTTATACGAACAAGCCGTCGTATACCATTCCTTCCGGAATGTGGAAGAGCCTGACGAACAATAGCGCAGGCCATGACCTCAAGATCACCATTCGCGGCGCGAAAATCGAAAATGGTGCCATTACCGCTGGACCGTTCCTTTCGGAAACGACAATTCTCCATATCGCTCCGATTGATGCTCCAGGATCCATTGTGTATTGGGCGTATGAACCGGTGACAAAGGGGACGTTCTTCCGTGGCTTTACGATTGGTGACGAAACGCCCAAAGAAGTCCTGACACCAGCTTTGGCCGGGACAAACGCCGGTGGAAAAGTCACCAATTGCATTTCGTGCCATACCTCGTCACCCGATGGCAAAATCATGTTTTACAGCAGCGACGACCCGCCGGCCACGTATCGCAGCGTCGACGCTCGACTCGTGAAAGATCAAACGAAACCCACGAGCGACATGATTTCCGATGCCGCATTTGCGTTGCTCGGACGACATCGCCAATTGGCTCCCATTGTTTCGCCCGCGCATTGGTCGGCCAATGACGCCATCGTCATTAGCGTGTACGCCGTCGATCCCAGCCCCTTCCAAGACCTCATCTGGACCGACTTGCACGCCGTCGATAGCAATGGCTGGGGCAAAATCCCGCGTATCAATGACGGTCGTAATCCCACGTCGGCAACGTGGAGCCACGACGGAAAAGACATTGCGTACGTTTCGTCCAAAGGTGGCCACGAAGGCGTCATTGCTGAAACCGTTCCAGGCGATGCCACCATGGATATTTACGTCGTTCCCTACAACGACCGGCAAGGTGGCGTATCCAAACCCCTGCCCGGCGCAAGCGATCCTGTCAAACGCGAGTTTTACCCGATATACTCGCCCGATGACGTCTTCCTCGCCTTCAATCGCAGCGACACGGCACCCACGTCATACGATCAAGCAACCGCCGAAGTTTTCCTCATTCCGCGTGCCGGCGGCGAACCCACACGCCTGAAAGCCAATGATCCCCCGGTTTGCACGGGCCTCAAGAGCCCCGGGATGACCAATTCCTGGTCGCGCTGGGCGCCACAAGCTCCCACCTTTGGCGGCTTGCGTTATTACTGGCTCGTGTTTTCGTCGAAACGTCGGGCTGCGTCAGGCTACAAAGCGCAACTCTACATGGCCGCCATTACGACGAAATTCGAGAATGGCACGGAGGTCGTCGTGGGCGATTATCCGGCCGTCTACTTCGGCCCACAAAACGCCACCGAAAGCAACCATACGCCGGTGTGGGACAACTTCGTCGTCGATCAAATCATTCCGAAGTGAGTTCTCGCCACAACCTAAACTCCTCCCGGTCCGTTTGTTATGACCACCAACATCGAAGCAGAACCCGCCAGCAACCGGTCTCTTTTTCAAGGGCCCAAATCACGCATTGATTTCGAGGCGCTTGGCGATCGGAGGTTTCTGGCCATGTTGCCGATGGTCTTGTTCGCCATGTCGTTGCCGATTCTCGCCCGGGTGCTCGAACCTACGTGGATTCACGCGACCGACTTGGCGAAAGTGCGCATGTTTGCGCGCTTCTGTGTATCGTTTGTGCTCCTTGGATGTTTCCCAGCCGTATTGGTTCTGGTACGGCTGGGCATTGCTGAAGTTCGGAGTGGCGAACATCGCATGCTTCTTGCGGTGTATCCAGCGCTCACGACGATTTGGCAATGCGTCGTTGCGATTGATGGGTTTTTGTTGGTCGCATGGCCGGAAAAGTTTGCCTTGCCCATTTTCGTCATGGATCTGGGCTTGTCGATTTTTTCGGCCGCGGCCCTGCCCTTCATTCTGCACCACAAAACGTGGTTTTACGGATTCGAACCCAAAAAACTCCTCGATGCCCGTGCCGCCTTGCAATCGGCGCCCATTGGAGGAGCGCCGACACCTATCGATACGCTCGATTATCGCGTCTTGCAGCTTCTGGCGCGTAGCGGGAGCGACGTGGCCAATGTCATGATCAACGACATCGGCGTCGGACATCGCGACCTGATGTTACGTCTGGCCAAACTCACGGCGCTTGGATACGTCGAGATCGTCAGTGAACTTCATGGTTCGCAGGTCGTTTTGACGACCCAAGCCACCGACACATTGGCGTTGCCCATTTCGCTTTTCGTATGGAACACCGAAGACAAAGAGACCTTGGCCGAACTGGCCGCAGCGCGTTTGTCTCTCGAAGCCCGCGAACCACAAAAAGTCGTCGTTGCTTGCGCCCGACTTTGCGAATCGATGCTCAAGCGATTGATTGCGAAAATCGAACCCAAAATCACGCACGCCGGCGGCAAAGAAATTGCCAAAGCCACCTTGGGGGAACTCGTCCAAGTTGCCCGGCAGCACAAACGTATTGGCAAGTTCGAAGACAGTTTGTTTTCCGCAATCAATGAACGGCGCAAGAAAATTCACGCCCGTGAAGGCGAAGCGCCCATTGACGACAGCGACGCGTTTGCCTTGTACACACTTACAGAAATGGTTGCGCGTGAGGTCTTGCGCAACAAGGGCGAAGCGGCGGATTGAGCACGGTGCTCAATAGATGAATTCGTCGCTGCCTTCCGTGACCGTCAGCCACAAGATTGTATTGGCTCGAACGGCCGGATCAATCGTCGCGTAAGCAGCTTCCATCGTGTCCGCATGCGCCGGTGTATATGCGAGCACGTGTAGGATCTGCTTTGGCCAAGCATCCGCGGGCGTAACATTGGCCGTGCTCAGCAGAATATCCGCAAGTTTCTTGTTCAACAGATCATACGCCATTTGTTCGGTATAAGGCGTTCCTGGCGGAAATACATACGCACGCGTTACGCTCACGCCCAGCTTGAACATATCGATGTCCACGAGCAGATCCGTCTTCTTGCCCCCTGGATCTGTATAAATGACTTCAGCTTCGGTTTTCAGCAGTTTTGCCAATTCGCAGCGATACAGAACTTCGTAGGACATGATTTCGCTTTCGAGCGAACTGCCGCCAAGGTTGCCTTGGTCGAAAATGTATTGACCTCCCGGCGAGAGTTTGGAACGGTCATACACGTCCATGCCAAAATCGATCGTATCGCGATAGACGATCGGATCCGGCGATTCGACTTGCATTGCATCGATGACGCCACAAGCGCCGGAAATCATGCCAAATCCCGGCAACGGAATGGCCGAACTGCCCCCTCCTGCTCCGCCCGTACCACCCGCGCCGCCCGTCATCGCCCCGCCCGCGCCTGCCGCGCCCGCAGAGCCTCCAGTTCCCCCTTCACCGCCCATTCCCGCGCCGCTGGACGATGCTGACGTTGAGCTCGACGAACTCGACGCGCCGCTGGACGACTGTTTCGGAGCGTCGCTACAAGCGGTTGCGAGCAGTGCGGCGGTGCACAACGTAATGAACGGGGTCAAGAAAAGAATTCGTTTTTGTGCCATGGCGTCAGCGTAGCGAGGTTTGGCGGTATGGTTCAACAAAATAAGCGCTCGTTACGGATTCATTTTTACGGTCGAGCGAATTCGCGTGTCGAACGTCCTGCATCATTCATGAGGAGGTCTTTGCATGAAACGTCGCGTATTCGCTCTCGCCTTGGCTGCAACGTCCATCTTGGGCACAGAAGCCTGCAAACAACCCGCAGAAGACATGACCACGGCCGAAGCTTTGCAGGCCGTTCAGGAAGCAAGCGTTTCTGGCGATGCGGAAAATGTCACCTCGGGAAGCATTGAAATCACCACGGACTTTACCATTGGTCAAGCCGCGGAAAATGCCGCCCTCGAGATTCGCACCTTCATTGAATCTCAGCTCCCGTGTGCGCTCGTGACGGTGACGGGTGCGTCACTTTCTGTCGAATACGGCGCCAAAGCCGGAACCTGCACCTACAAGGGCAATACCTACAGCGGAAAACATGAAATCACCGTCGCCAAAAACGATATGGCGGACGTCGTCGTCAATCACACCTGGACGAAACTCTCCAATGGCCGGGTCGAAGTCACGGGCACTGCGGAAGTCACC
>JBGAOI010000432.1:0-6471 GCA_044221885.1 Polyangium sp. (in: bacteria) | reverse complement strand
ACTTCGGTTGCCTTGTCGGGGACTACGGCTCTCATTGGCGCTGCGGGAGAAAGGTTCGGAGTTAATCAGTTTCAAGGCTCGGCCTACGTGTTTACCTACAATGGTACGACCTGGGACCAGCAAGCAAAACTTACGGCGAATGATGGGGCCTATGGCGATCAATTGGGTACGTCGGTGGCCTTGTCGGGCACGACGGCCCTCCTGGGTGCTCCGTATGACGATATCGGAGCCAATGCGAATCAAGGCTCGGCCTATGTTTTTCTCGTTGGAGCGAACGGCCTTCCTTGTTCGGCGAACACGGATTGTCTCAGCGGTTCTTGTCGCGATGGGTTTTGCTGCAATTCCGAATGCGCCGGCAATTGCGAAGCGTGTTCGACGACGCGCAAAGGTGGCGGACCGAACGGGATTTGTGGATTCGTAGCGAGTGGACAAACCCCACGAGGCGGCGCGCAAAGTTGCCAGGGTTCCACCGAATGTGGATTCAATGGCGTATGCGACGGGAATGGGAACTGCCGAAATGCTCTTCCGGGCACGACGTGCACGGCAACCACTTGTGCCGCAGCCACGCAACAGAATTATTCGTGCAAAGGCGACGGCACGTGTACGCTTCCGACCACCACCAAAGATTGCGCCCCCTTTGCTTGCGGCTTGGATGGCCAATGCAAAACAATGCCTTGCTCGACAAGTGCAGATTGTTCGAGCGGCAATGACTGCGTTGCTGGCGCATGCATACCCCTGCTTGACATTGGTGCCAGTTGTACGCTGAACGAGAAGTGTCTTTCCGGCCATTGCGTCGATGGAGTGTGTTGCAATAGCGCTTGCGGAGGCGCATGTCAGGCATGTTCTCTCGCGCTGAAAGGAAATGGCCTCGACGGAGTGTGTGGTTTTCGCTCGGCGGGAGGAAGTCCACGTAATGTCGGCACGGATTGCGCACCTGATCCCATGGCTCCTTGCATGCGCGATGGCAAATGCGACGGAAATGGCGGTTGCCGCAAAGCCCCGCTTGGAGCGCCGTGCGGCAACAATGGCAATTGCGATAGCAATAATAATTTGCTCAATGGTGAAAGCTGCAATGGCAACGGCAGTTGTGTCATGACCAGCGGAACCCCTTGTGCACCTTATGTGTGTCCGAATGCGGCGATGCAATGCGCAACGTCTTGCACCAACGACGCCGGGTGTGTGAACAACGCCTATTGCGACGGCAACGAATGCCACTTCCAAAAGGACCTTGGCTCGGCGTGCGAAGTCGTGCTTCCGCCGAAGAAATCGCAATGTAAGTCCGACATTTGCCAAGACGGCGTTTGTTGCAACGTGCCTTGTAATGGCGAGTGTCAAGCATGCAGTGAGGCGTTAAAGAGTTTCGGTCAAAATGGATATTGTGGGCCGGTCAAGAACGGCACGGATCCTCACGAAACCTGCGCACCGACGAATGCGGCATCATGTGGGCTCGATGGCCAATGCAATGGTTCCGGTTCGTGCAGGTACCATGTTGCGGGCACACCTTGTGGCGCGCAGATATGCAATGGTAACGCCGCCGAGGCCCCGCAGTGTACTGGATCCGGGGTGTGTACCAAGAATGTGATGAGCTGCGGAAACTACCAATGTGCGACGAATGAATGCAACACGACATGCACCGACGATGGCTCCTGCGCTCCGCACGCCTACTGCGATGTATCGAAAAATCAATGCGTTTCGGATCTTGGACTCGGCAAAGAGTGTATACGGGCCGAACAGTGCCAATCTGGCTTTTGTGTGGATGGCGTCTGTTGCAATGCCCCGTGTAAAGCGCCGTGCCAGGTATGCACGTCCGCATTACAAGGCGGTACCGGCGTCGACGGGTATTGTGGTAATGCCGCCACCGGAACGGATCCTGGCAATCGTTGTGATGACGCGCCCGCTTCGACGTGCGCAACGGAGGGAGCTTGCGGACCCGGTGGAGTTTGCAGGCTTCACTCCTTTGGCACTCCCTGCGCGGCCCCAGTATGTATTGGCAATATCCGACGTATACAGATTTGTACGGGACTCGGAGCGTGCGTCATCAAAGACGAAAATTGCGGCGAAAACAAATGCACGATCGAAGCCTGCCAATCGGCATGCAACATCGACGCAGATTGTGCACCCAATGCGTATTGCGTAGGTGCAGCCATGGGAAGCAGCGGAACGGGAGGCGCGGCAGGTGCGGCAGGCGCGGCAGGTGCGGGCGGAGGCTCGGTTCTTTCTGGCCATTGCGAGTTCAAGGTACTTACTGGCGAACCATGTCCCGATGGAGACGGGCAATGTATTTCCGGCGCTTGCGTGGGAGGCACGTGTTGTGCAACAGCCTGTCCTGTCTCCACGTGCGGATATACGGGCGAATGCAAATTGGGCGTATGTGCGATTCACGATTACGGCGACGAGTGCGGCAAGGCAATCTGCACGGGCGGGCTGACGTACGTCAGCCAAATCTGCAATGGTGTCGGAGTCTGTGTGCCGGATCCGAGTCGCCTCGAAAGCTGCTTTCCGTATGTCTGTGATGGCAATTCGGCCTGTAAAACGCAATGCGTCGAAACGCAAGGAGATGCGGGCGTCCCGGATTGCGTCGAGGGGTATGAATGCCAATCCGGAAAATGTATTCTCGTCAAACCTTGCATCAGCATCGACGACTGCGATAGCGGCTATATTTGCAATGTGAACGGGCGCTGCATATCGCGTCCCGCGCCCGCACCCATTGAATCCGCGTGCGCTTGTCGGATGCCCGGTACGCCATCCGCGCCATCAACATTTCCCGCGATCATGGTCGGTGCTGCGGTCATCGCGTGGCGTCGACGCCGGCGACACTCTTCAGCAGCCCGTTGAATTATCGTCGCGAGCGCCCGAAAGCTAGGGCGACTGGAGCGAGGAATACGCAGGTATTTTGAGCGATGTCGACCGACGATTTCGGGTGCGAGCAGATAAATCAACGGGCTGATAGGACATCGCCCTGCGCGGGGGTGCGTTTTTGGCTCGGGTTCAACTGGCCCACGACTTCGCAAGAAGATGGGCCAGCGTGACGAAGACGCTTGCACGCAGGTTGCCCACACGCGTGAGCGCCAAGTGACGCCAAAAATTTGTGCCGCGTCAACGACGCTCGTACACTCACGCCTGAACGTATGACCGCATTGCTTTGAACACGACACCCGGTATCCACGTGGCGGAACGGCGATCAAGGAAAGCCCATCGTGGACATAAAACCGCGTCTTTGGGACATCATCTCCCGCAGAAAAGATTGGACACTCACATGATTGCACAACGCGAATGGCCCTCGGCAAACGACGATATCGCCCTACGCATGGCGCAGGTGTTTGCACGGCAGCCTTGGCCAGGTTTTGCGGCAGCGGTCCAAGAATATCGAAACATCGAAGCCGAACTCATCGCGCAAGCCGGCACAGACGAATTCCGCGTTCTGGAAATCAAACGACATATCGCCGAATGGATTCTCCGTTGCGCCGCCCGAGACGATGGGCAGTTCGGACCCGTCAACGAAACCTGGAATGCACTCAACGCGCTCGGCTTTGGTAACGATGACACCAAACGCCAAATGAGCTGGCTTTACGCCGATTATTGTTTGTCCAACGGCCATTACGACGCCGGCCTCGATGTGCTCGAACCCGTCATTGCTCAATTCGAACCTTGGTTGCAATCGGCAGTCCTCAAGCCCAAGAAGCGCAAACATCTCGAAAACGAACTCGAAAATCTGAAATGCCTGCGCGACGGACTCGTTGCGTTTCGCACCGGCGAACCCGAAGTCACCGCGTGGCTCGAACGGGCCGAAGCTCGAGGTCCCACGCCGCGAGAAAAACGTCAAGACGAACTGAGCACGAAATTGCTCTGGGCCATGAAAAAAATTGCGGACGAGACGGCAGGAGCAAAGTTTGCCGAAATCGAACGGCGGTATCGTCGTCTCGAAATGGACTTTGTCGACACATTGCCATCCGAAGACCTATGGCAAGCCTTGCGCCCCTGGGACTTCGGCGGGCACCTCGAATACAAATGCCTCATGATCCGCCACTATGTCGAATGCTGCTCGAGCCACAAACAATCCGCCGCCGGGCTTGCTGTGGTCGAACCCTTCATCAAAGAATTGAAACAACATATCGAAGCGGGCACGGATGAAGACATGCCCGAGGCCCGATACCCGCAAGAAATCGCATTGCTGGAAAAACTTCGCGAACAATTGCTCGCGATACCCACGTAAACGTTTGCGTTCGATCCGGTTGTCAAAACGCACCAATTACCCGGAATCCTCGGGAGCATCGAGCAACGCGGCAAGATCTGTGTCCACCACACTTCCCAGCACTTTCACCAACTCACGTACCCGCTCGATTTCGCGTCGATACGCACGATGATGATTGCGATTTTTCATGAGTTGCTCTTGTCCGAGTAGCCGAAATGCCTCATCACGACCTCCGCGACGCGCGACAGCCGCGGCAAGAGCCATTCCGCGAATGGATTCAATCATATCGAGCGTGAGTTTCGACGCGTGCGTCTCGTCGCGGTGCTCCACTTCATCGACGAATCGTTTTGCCACGTGCCAAAGTTCACTTAAAAACGGCAATCGCTCCGGGCTGAGATCATACGCCAATGCACGCTCGAAATGCCGACGATCCAACGTGAGCACGTTGTTTGCACCTCGCGGTTCGGCAAGAGCCATGACGTACGCCCGGCGAATGATGTTGTCGAGTTGTCGTAAATTGCCGGGCCAAGGGAGTTTTGCCAATAACGCGGAAGCTTCCGGTTCGAGACGCGCGGTGGTCGTGGTATTCGATTCCGCATGACGCCTGGAAAGCATGAATTCGGCCCATAAAGGAATTTCATCTCCGCGCTCGGAAAGCGGCGGCAAACGCACGGGAAGCACATTGATGCGATAATACAGGTCTTCGCGTAATTTTCCCGAAACCACTGCGGCCTTCAAATCCACATTCGTGCCAATGATGAAACGCACATCCGTATGCCGTTCACCCGTTTCATCGCCAATCGGGCGATAAAGCCGTTCTTCGAGAACCCGTAAAAGCCCCACTTGAGCTTTGGGGGACAAGTTTTGGATTTCATCGATGAACAAAGTTCCATCGGCAGCACGGCCCATCGCCCCGGGAGAATCTTTGACCGCCCCCGTAAATGCCCCTCGTTTCCAGCCGAAAAGCTCGGCCAATTGCAAACTTTCCGGCACCGTGGACAAATCAAGCGTTTCAAAACGTCGCCCTTTGCGGGGCGATTGTTCGTGACACCACCGGGCGAGCCTGGACTTACCCGCGCCAGTAGGCCCACTGATAAGCACTGTTTCTTCTTGGGCCGCGAATACGCGCATCATCTCGACAATTCCTGCGGTCAAGCGTCCCACGACAGGCAACAATGGATCTGTTGGTGGATGTATGATGGCTCGCGGCGGTAATGTGCCAATGTAGGGCGCTGCGACGTTCGTGAACATTTCCAAGGATTCACGACAATTTTCCCAAATTGCCGGTACACCTGTTGCACCTCGGCAACGGGCTTCGAGGGTCACGGCGCCGAAGACATAACCACCGGGCGCTCGAAGAGGCACAACCTGCACATGGGAAGCGTCACGCTCGAGAAATCGGTCTCGAGTTTGCGAACCAGCGCCCCACGCGCCATCGGCCATCATCGACGGGTTTGCGCCTGCTTCAATGGCTTTGTGCACATACGTAAGGCCGATGATGACATCCACGGAAACGGGAGCTCGATGCTCGACGATCCATTGCCAGAGGGTGGTGGAGGACAAATACCCGGTTCCCTCGATTTCGACGCCTGTGGAACCTTCGATGCCAAAAATACGCTGGTATCCCTCGGGTGGTCGTAGATGTACAACGGCGCGCAGAATACGTGGATTCTTGAGGGCCGTGTTCGCACTGAGGGCACTCGACGAGCATTCGAGGAGCGTTGTGAGGAGCGCTCTGGCTGCGTCTTCGAAATGTGCGGCATCGCGAAGGCGTGTCACAAGTGCGGTCAGGTCGTGCAAGGAACGATCGTTGGACATAGCTGCTTTCGGTAGATACGAGCAAAGCACAAGATGGCAACACGCGCCGTGCCAAGACCCTGACGGGCTCCAAGAGAACGTAAAAATCAATCATTGAACAACAATTCACGCCCATGAGCTAGCGTATTCGGCCGTGCCGGAACATTTCGATCTTGGTGTAGGATTGCAGCCTGATTTGCATTCCTCGTTGTTGATTCGTCCCGTTGCGTCTTACGGGGACACAGAGTGTCTTTGGGGGACACCGTCAAGTGGCGAACGGTTGGCGAAATTTCTTTGTCGGCTAGCTTCGGTGCTTGGCGATTTCTTGCTCGTTTCACGGAACGTCAAGGGCAATTGTCAAGGTGTGGTCGCCGCACTTCCTAACAATTCCCGGGTTGGCATGGTTCATGATGAGTGCCACGCGCGGTCGTTGGGCGAACTGGGACGGATTCTTAGGCACAAAGGGGACTGAAGCATGAAAC
>JBGAOI010000431.1:0-6474 GCA_044221885.1 Polyangium sp. (in: bacteria) | reverse complement strand
ATGAATTCGTCCGAACCGCCGTTGTTACCCCGCGATTGGAATTCCGCAATCAGGAGCCGGTCCCGACACATTCCCGCATCGCAAGCGCCGCTGGCACAATCACTACCCACCGTGCAAGCTTGGCCCGAAACGCATTCCGGACAAAAACCACCACCGCAATCGATATCCGTTTCCGTTTGTCCGAGCATTCCATCGCCACACGATGCAGCATGACACACGCCCCACGCACAAACGTTCGTTTGACAATCGCTCGCGACCAAACAGGCGTCTTCCAAAGCACAAGGTCCACAGGCAATTCCGCCGCAATCGATATCGGTTTCCGCGCCATTTTGGGCGCCATCCGTACATGTCGGCAGCGCGCATGTGCTCCAGACGCAAGCGGCATGGTGACAATCTTCATCGCTGATACAGGTATCGCCAAGCTCGCAAGAGGCGCACATCGGCCCGCCGCAATCGATATCGCTTTCCGCTCCATCTTGAAGACCATTGCCGCAATTCATGATGCGACAAATGCCCTGACCACAAACGCCGCTCACACAATCGGAACCGGTTGTGCACGCGAGGCCGTCATCGCAAGAAGCGCATAGTCCGCCACAATCGATATCGCTTTCCGACCCGTTTTTCTCGCCATCAATACATGACGCCGCACAGACGCCCGCAAGGCATGTTCCGCCAAGACAATCGGCGTTTATCGTGCACATTTTTCCGGCGCCACATGGAGCGCAGGTCGCGCCACAATCGACATCCGTTTCTGCGCCGTTTTTGACGCCGTCGCCACAAACTGGAGCCTGACAAAATCCCAAGAGACAAACGCTGCTCGAGCAATCGCTATCATTGCTGCAAAAGTTGCCATCGGGACAGCCATTGCATGAGCCGCCGCAATCGATGCCTGCTTCTGCGCCATTCTGAAGACCGTCGTCGCAACGCGCGGCTTCGCAAATGCCGACAGTGCATTTCAGACTCGCGCAATCGCTTGCTTGGGAGCACGTTTTTCCACCTTCACAGCCCAAGCAGAAAAAGCCGCCGCAATCAATGTCGGATTCGTGATGGTCGCGTAGGCCATTCGTGCACGATGGTAAACACATCGAACCCGAACAGAGTCCACCGACACAGTCCGCATCAAACTCGCAATGCTGATTCGTTGCACATCCGGTTGGACAATCGCCCCCGCAATCAATGTCTGCTTCCTGTCCATTACGAAGGCCGTCCGTACATGACGAAGCCAGACATACACCTTGGTCACAATGGTTCGACAAACAGTCGGCGCTTTTGCTGCACGATAAGGCGTCGTTACACGGTAAACATTGCGAACCACCGCAATCGACGGCCGATTCGTCACCGTTTTGCAAACCATCTTTGCATGCAGCCGCAATACATCGTCCCTGTTCACATGTTGCGCCGCCCATGCATTGCTGATCGGTCAAACACGTCACGCATTCGCCCCGGGCATTGCACGATCCGCCGGCGCATGGTTGGCCATCGAGAATGATGTGCCTTGGTAAAACGCCATCACAAATGTCCGTGGTGCACGCGTTTTTGTCCACCAATACGTCGTTCGCATCATCCGCCAATTCAACGCGACCGGTGCCATCGCATTGACGAACACTGCAATCGCCCACGGCTTGTACCACAAGCAATGTTTTTGCCGGGACGAACTCGACCGAACAAGAACCCGCGACACATACGATTTTTGAACACTCATTTAGACTGATGGGACAGTCAGCGTCGGAAACGCACGCGGTCTGTGCTCCGCCAGCTCCGCCCGCACCTCCCGTGCCGCCAGTTCCTCCCGACGAACTTCCGCCATGGCTACTCGAAATGTCACCCCCTTGACCACCGGATTCACTAGCCCCGCCAAACCCTCCCATGCCGGCGGTGCCACCTGTCGGAGGATCCCCGGACGAACTTGCCCCAGGTTTACTGGACGAACCACTTTCGTTCGCGGCTTCATCGCCACAACCCACAATGAGCGGCAGGGTGAGGGAAACCAGAAACCACATTGTTTTGGGCATGATCGAGCGCATGGGATCCTCCGAGGTGCACAGAAACAAGCGTAATCGATTTCAGGGGTTTGCCGGTCCGACGACAACATTTACGTTATCGATCGCCCAAGCTTCACCCATGAGACCCGACAAACCTTGCGCATAAAAATGCAGCATCAGGTCGCTGTCGCTATGCGGATAACTGAACCCGAGGTGGTACACGGAATCGCCGAACGGATAATACATCGTGTTGTTTTCGGCAGATCCAGACATCGGCGCATTGTTGCTGGGATACGGCCCCGGATACGATTGCGAGCTGGTCGTATTGGAGAACGTGGTCAGGAGCAACGAACCTTCGGCTTCATCGAAGAAACCAAACGTGCTCGGACCCATGGGCCCTTCTCCGTCCCAACCATTCATCACAATCAGGTCGAATGTCACGGTAACCATCTGATGCGGCGGAACAGCCGGCAGGCTCAAGGTCACCAATTCATTGCCGAATTCGCCCAGCATTTGCCGATCTCCGAGCGGCGAAATGCACATCGAAGCCGAGGACCATTCCGCACCTACGGCCGATTGCATATCGTTCGAATATACGGAAACCTCCGACAATGGTTGTGGCGGCAAGCCCTGCGCATTCATGACGTTTTGTGTCTGGACCGCAGCCGTGGCCGAAGCTGCATCGTTCGTGAGGGCCACATCGATCATACAATGGTGAAGCAGCGTCGGATCGGTCACGCCCGCAGCAATGCATATTTCTTCAGCCGCGATACGATCGGCAATTGGAATGTCTGCCAGGTTGACGTTACCTGTCGGAACGGAATTCCATGTGCTCGTCGTTTGCCCCGGCTCGTAATCGAAAAGCGATTCGCCGCTCGAAATACGCCAGCTATTCGCGTAGTTGTTCGGATCGGTGTACATTTGAGCGTACGACAACGGCGAACCCAACATGGTGCCATTTCGCAAGGCAAACTCGTTGTCTTGATTGCCATCGAAATTGCCAAAGAGACCTCGAACCTGATTCTGCCGCGAAAGTGGGGCCAAAAGCGCGCCAATGCTGAGTGACCCACCGGGCCACAACCAAATCACAGCGCGTTCGCCAGAAGGCCATCCGAGAACATACGAACCATCCATTCGGCGCAGAATGGATCCGCCACCCGCCGTCGGTCGAACCATTCCCGGCTGAAGGGTCGTCGGTTGTCCATTGATCCGCAATGCGGCCGATCCATCGACATACAATGCGACACGGTCATTGCCGAGCATCGTCGCAAATGCTTTGTAAATGGCGACTCGCTGGTTCCATTCAATCGCTTGCTGCCGTACCTGAATGGTCAATGGAGAACCACCCGTGGATTCCACCAAGACGAACTCGCCACCCGCTTGAAAGTCGTAGCTGCGCCCGTCGAACGTGCGCAAATGCGGGTCGCCCCAGCCCCATCCCACAGAACAATTACCGTCGTTGGGCGCATCGATCGTACAGCCGATGCCTGATCTGAGTACGACACCGTCGCTCATACCTTTGTTCGTCGTTGTGGTGTCCGGCGATCCGAGGTTATATGCTCCAGTCGTATCGCCCACGAGATACACGCCGTTGTCGTAATCGACGGCAACAGCGCGCGCATTGTCCATTGTCGGTGAATCGAGATTCACGCGAAATGTGTCAACGCCCGCCGGGCTGAATTTCAACACGGAGCTATAAGACGCCATACCCGTGCCAAACGTTGCTGCAACGTAGGCATTGCCAAGACCATCTGCGGTAATGCCGCCAGTCATATCGTGACCGGGAAGCGAGGATTGATTGCCCCACGTCAATGCACCCAAGTCTGGCGTCGTGGCAAATCCGTTAGGATTCACGGCTTGGTTGTTTTGGTAATGGAAGATGAAGCCATCGTACTTAAATGGTTCACCGTTTGTCCCAAACCAGCTCCCAAGCGTATACCCCGCAACGTACACTTCGGTTGCAGTTCCTAGTTTTCGCGAAACGGCAACTCCGGTCGCGTAATCGACGGACGAACTCCCGCGTTGTTCCAAATTGATAACGCTTCCGGTATCGGTGTATTTCGCCAAGAAAATATCAGAATTGCCTCCTGGCGTGCCCCCTGTGCGACCAGAAAGCGTCCCAGCGGTATCTCCGGCAACGTAGACATTGGCATCGGAATCAATCGCAACGCCACGCGCAATGTCGGCACTTCCGGTGCCGAATTGTTTGATCCAGAATCGATTCCCATTCGAATCGAAGCGCGCGACAAACGCGTCGTCTCCGCCCATCATCGCCGCCGTTGGCAATGCGCTTTTCGCCGATCCGACAACATAAACGTCGCCATCCGATTTGTTGTGGCCGCTGATTTGTTCTGTCGCAACACCCCACGCAACATCGTCCAACGAGCTGCCAAACATGCTGGTCCATTGCAGAACGCCATTGGTCTTGAACTTGGCAAGAAAAACGTCTTTTTGCGCATTTCTTGCACCCGTTCGACCTTGTACGCCCGCAGGTATGAGGCCGTTCGTGTAACCCGTCACGTAAATGGCGCCGCCATCTTTCGCGCTGTAGGTAATCGACGTTGCATAATCGTTGATACCGGCCTCAGAACCAAGTCTTCGTGTCCATACGAGCGCTCCGGCGGTGGTGTATTGCTTGACGAATACATCGGTCGATGATGAAACACCATACGGAACTCCCGACATGTCGCCACCGGAATCGACCATATCCGGGGTCGTCCCTTGCGTTTGACCCACGACATAAACAAATCCGTCCGATCCGGCGGCGACGCTATAGACGGAATCGTTCGAGGTGCTTCCGGGTTGTCGAATCCAATCGATCGTACCGTTGGCAATGCCACCCCAAAGGTTTGTCCCTTTGTCGGATTGGAGAAGCCAATGCATGTCGTCGTTCTCTTCAACATCACGATGTGTCGAATAAAATGGCAAAAGCGCCATGGGACTGTCATCGGGCCAAGCGATATTGTCGTGGCCAACGGGTTCGTGCCCGGGTTCGTCCGTGTGCACGTCCGTTTGGGCCTCGACGGGAGCGCCGTCGGCGACAAACGTTGTCGATTGACAACCCCAAATTCCACAAGCCATGACAAGGCCAAACGAATACAATGCCTTCCGTTGACGAAACATGTGCGTCGTCCTTTCTGCTCGAATGAGCGTGCGAATCGATGGGCGCACCAATGACCGCGGGACGACAATCACGTCATTCCGGCCAGAGCAACCGCCCGTCGTGTTTTTGGTTTGCAATCCCTTTATGCTGTTTGGGAAGAAAACCTGACACAAAAAGATCCGCCCTGAGAATCACTCGCTCGTTATCCGCCTGTCATAGGAGATCCGACGCGATGATGGAGACAACGAATCTTTTCCCTGCCTCTACGCCGCCAATATGAAAAACCTGACACACAAAAACCAGTTCGCGTCTTTTTTCGATGGACTCGATTTTTGTGTTTTTAGCGGAGGTGGAGTCAAGTCCTCAAATTTGTCATGGTTAACTTTGCAAAGTGACAATTCTCGTCACCCATTGGAACAGGTCATTGTTGCTACCAGCAGTTTTCCGACGGTTTTTCGCGGACACACCACTTGGCATACTTTCTGCTGATCGCCAAACGTAGCAACTTCGAGGACCGACGCGCACGGTTTGGCCGGTGTTGCGTATTGGTCGTCATTTCCTCGAGAGAGTGTCTTCTTGCAAGAAGACAAGGCCTTCGTTTTTCGAAACGAACAGGAATGATTCCATGAAAACATCGGCGCCCATAGGGCCGATTCACGATGGTTCGACTGACAAACTCGTTCAAAGGCTCAGGCCCGTGATCGAACGGCGAGTCCGTCTGCGTCTCCAGCATCATTCGTTCAAGGCCCGCATCCGAAATGAAGATGTAGAAGACCTCATCCAAGACGTGTTTGTTGCGCTCTTGGCTCATGATCGTCGAGCGTTGACGATGCACGATCCGCGGCGAATGTCTCTGTCGGCCTGGGTTTGTCTCATTGTCGATCGCGTGATTTGTTCCATCTTGCGCAGTGCCCGGAAAAACCCTTGTTTTCTCGAACCGGTTGACGCTCAAACCTTGGAAGCATATCTCGACCCAGTCGAACACAACGCATTCATTGACGACTCGCAATATGCGCGTGTCGTTTGGCTACAAGCCGGACCGCGAACACGCGAAGTCCTCGAGGGTTTGCTCGGTGGTTATGAAATCAACGAGCTTCCAGCATTAACGGGTATGTCACCCGATGCCGTTCACCAGGCTTGCACTCGATTGCGAAAACTATCCACGACGATTGGCGACACCATGACGGTGTTATGACGGCAGCCAATCCGACATAGGCGGAGTGGGGCTTTGCCCCATACCCTAGTTCTCGTTGGGGCTGCGCCCCAAACCCGCGAGGGCTCCTCGCCCTCGACCCGCGCAAGGGGCAGAGGCCCCTTGACCGTGGCATTGGTTTGTCCACTACGTGGCCAAACCAAACAGGTTACAGGAGGCACTGGCAACGGCAATTC
>JBGAOI010000430.1:255-6480 GCA_044221885.1 Polyangium sp. (in: bacteria) | reverse complement strand
AGGACAATCGCGCATAAATGCTTTGGTGGGGAACCATAAGAATTATCGCTACCAATTGCGCAGTCCCCACCACAAAAACGCATCTGAACGGGTGGTGACAGCGATTCGGACCACAAAAACGGTCCGACGCGTGGGTCAACGATCGGATGGAACGGATTGGACGGTGGTCGTGGGGTGTCGACACCGAAATGGGACCCAGCAAAGGGTCATGTGAATGTCTTGGTCGTCGAGGTGAAGCTGCCGGGTTCTCAAAATGGGATCACGACGCTTCTTTTTCAACCTCGGCAATCTCTTGGATGGACGCTTTGTGCCGTCTGCGCGACCCCGGAAAGTTTTGGGAGGCCGCGTAAAGCGAAGGAAAAAAACGATGCCGGTCGGTGTTTTGCCGCAATAGATGCAATCCAACGGCACGCACTTCGTCATAACTGCGGACCAAGAGCGTCCATATTCGGGCCAAGGTTTCTTGGGCCGATCGCGCCTTGCTGGGGGTGCCCGTGCTCAAAAGATTAAAAATGACCCCAGCCACTGCGCGAGCATCTTCGATGTCCGTTTCTCGATAATGCTTTTTGTCGTGACCAACGACATCGCGTCGCATTTCGTAGAGTCGCGCATACCCATTCAAATCTGCTGCCAAGTCGCGATGCCCAACACCGGGCCGCAGACGATCCAATTCCCCCGCAATCTCCGGATCGTCTCGAAAATGGTATTCACACAAGGCTTGCATGCGCGCTTCAATTTCAATCGCTCGTTCGACAAGTGCGACAGGAAGTCGTGCTCCCGATTCCGTCGCCCGCTGCGTTCCTACCTCCGAGTGCGCATATAAAACCGCAAAGGCCAGATTCTCCAAATCGTCGAGGTGCAAGATGTCAAATTCTTGGATGTCATGCTGTCTCTGAAAACGACTTCGTAATGCAGGTGCCGTCGCCCGTACATACGTAGCCAGCGCTGCAAACGCCGCAGCCTCTACATCCACACGCGTTGACAAAACCTCTTGTGGTTCGATTGCTTGCATTCGATCCGCAAAATGCGTCAGCGCAGTTTTTCCCAGATTGGGATCATAGTTGCGAGGTTGCCCAGGAGCCGGAGGAACCGAGGACTTCTTTTTCGTAGGCATTACCCAACATTACCCAACGAATCTCTGCCTTGACAACAAAATTCAACCGCAAAAGTTTGTCCTCCCTATGTCATTTTAATGCGAATCCAGCTCACAAGCGATTACGTTCAGATTGAACTCTCGCGTTTCTTATCACAGTTGTGCCATATTTTTGACGTCACACGATGTTTTTCCTGGTCTATCGCGATACCATCCATCCTCAAAAGGCATCGCAAATGTGATATCCCTTGTCATCGATCCCTGGTGCGTCTCGGCACATTTCGGAGGGCTCACATCCGGCTCCAGTCGATTCGTTGCAAATGGTTCGGTTTGGAGATGCACACATATCCTGGCACTTGATTTCTTTGATGGGCGATAACGCTTGATCCGCAACTCCGCAACAATGTTGCATTTCTGGGCAATCCTCGGGCCCGTCACACGCCGCCAACACACCTGGGCAACCGCCCCCTTCGGTGCACATCGAATTGCCCGCAATGACCAAATCCAAACAACATACTTGGAAGCTCGTGCAGGTCTGATTGCCACACGAAATCCCCGCACCCGATGAACTTGCGCTCGAAGAGCTCGAAGAAGATGAGGAAGACGACGAATTTGCCATCCCTCCTTCGCCCCCCGCTTCCGTAGGGACTGGAGGCGTGTAGGTACATCCCATTCCCAGGATTGACACCAACGAAAAAATAGCCAAGTCCGTCCGCACGCGAAGCATGGCGAACCATGCCACAATCGTTGTCAATACGAAAGCATGAATTGGTTCCAGCAATGAGTTGTCGTCACGAATTTGACGATGTCGGATCGGGCGGGTGTGTCGAGTCAGAAGAAGGGTGCGCGCGGGGAATTGGCGCGGTGGAATGCGTCAGCTTGCAGACTGGTTCGGTTCGTCGGCGTCGCCGCAATCATGCATTGCCGACCCGTCGTGGTCAGTTTCCCACATCGGTTCGGTTCTATCTTCGTTGGCGCCGAAATGAATTGTGAGCGCGTCCATGTATTGTGCCACGGCACTTGGCAGATCACCGCGCCAACTCATATCGATCTTTCGACTCGTCCATTGACGATGATGTATCACTCGATTGGCGCTCCAACTATGGGCGTTGCAAAGGATGGCGCATATACGAGCCAAGGCTTCGATTTGCGCCGCTGGATAAGGATCCGAGGAAACTCCCGCATTTTCCACTTCAATGCCGTAGAAGAATTGGTTTCCTCCGACGGTATCTGCGAATCCATAATCCTTTGCGTTTTTCTCCACGGGTTCGTCTTTGCGCACCATATCGAGCACTTGTTGGGCGCCTTTGCCGGCGTGGTTTGCAATATTCGCGGCGATCAAATGCACTTTGCCGCTGCGAGCAAGGACGATATGGCACAGGGGCCCGGAAAGATCTGGGCGGCCGTTGATGCACGTGGACAAACACGGCGCGTCGCCCGTTTTGGGGCCTGCGGTATGGTGAACCATGATTCCGTGCGGCGTAAAACCAGCTCGTCCCCGGTTCTCCCAGCCTTTTTCGGCCACGACATCGAGACCTTCGAGTTCGAGCAAGGCCAAGACATCCACTGCACTTCGCGGTACATCCGGCGATTCGCCAAACGCTGCAACGAGCGACGGTTCGTAGGGGTCCAAATACTTGGGCGGGATTTTTTCCTTCTGTGCAATGTATTCCAGAAGATCGACTTCTGCGCCCGTATCGGCACGCCGCGCTTTACGCTGGATGGGTTGAAGCAATTGCGAATAATCGTAATGGGCGGCATCATGCCGCGCTCCAGGGGTTTGAATCACGGTGGGTGGTCGTTTGCTCTTGTCCCAAAAACCGTAATTCACGGCGCCAAGGACATTCAGACGTGGGTGCAAAAGCCAATACTTCCAGGCGCCGCAAACGAGGCCCATATCTTGTTGATTGAGCGTCACCAATTGCTTTTCAACGCGATCGTGAAACTTCAATACGAAATCGACCGTGGGCATTTTGGCCGAATCCGCGGCCGTCATGACGAGCGGCACGAAGTTGAGCTGCGATTTGGCCTGGGCGAACATGGCATCGCACATGGCTTGTGTTGGCGCGATACATTCGAGGTCTCGACAGATCTCGATGGTTTCTTTATACGAGACGGGAAGTCGAACGAAACCGCGATCGTTGAGCGGAGCTTTCAGCGCATCCGACGCAACGGTGATGATGAGATCTCCAAGCTTGACGTCGACCCAGCGAATTTCTTCGGTTTGGCCGTTTCGATATGCCTGGAGCAAGAGCCCTCCGGTTTTGGCATTGGGGGCGAGTGTCGGCATGGGCGTTCTCCTTCGTGTCGTGTCAATCGCGACGCGTTAGAAAAGGCCCAAGTACCGGGCGTTGTCAAGTGCGAATGACATCAACGTGTCAATTCGGACAGGGCGTTCCGAGCGGAGCGGGGGCGGGAACCGTAGCCGTTCCGGACGTCAAGAACGTGGAGAAGAAGCAACCATATTGGTATTTGACCGCATCGAGCTGCGAATAAATCGCGTGTGGGTCATAAATCCCGTCGCCTTCGTATTGCACGACGACTCCGGTGAACATCGATCCGTCTGCGGACAGCACATTGCTCTTGACGGGATAAGGCAAAATCCCATCCAAACTAGCGAGTTTCAAAGCATCTTGCATTTCCGGCCAAACGATATCGCCAGCTTGACGATGCCCGTACGAAAGCGCGACGGCGTTGTAAAGGTCTGTCGAGAAATACGAATCACCTTTACCGACGGGTTCATACACGGGGCGAATGGGCGCTCCTGGTAATGGTCGCCGACCAAGGCGCGGCATGTAGACGAAAGGATCGGAAGGTTCGAGGCCCGCTTCGAGCACGCTGAGCGCGGGATGCATGAAGTTCAATTTCGATCTTGTATTGAGAATGACGCCCAGAAGTCCTTGCGCATTGTCGATGACCGTCGTTTGCAGCACGTAATACGTCCAAAACCCGCCAGCGCCCGTGGGCACTGCGGCACGAATACGAGGTTCCACGGCGCCGATCATGTTCGTATACATGCCCCCCATGGATTGTCCCTGCGCCACCACTTTATCGGCATTGAAATGAAATGCCGTTTCACCCGCAGGAAGTTCAGGCCCCATGCATCCGGAAAGTATGGCTGGATCAATCTTGAGTTTCGACAAAGCGTCGAGCAAAAGACGCTGTTCAATGACTCCTTGACGAAACGTGTCCCGCATGGCGACGACATTTTTCAGATTGAGGTATTCTTGTTCCGACGCTCCAGGCAAACGTTCTGGATTAACGGCAAACCCAGGCCCTTCGCCTTTGGTATTGTCCATGATATCGGCTTTCCACGTACCGCGATCGACAACAGCGCCACTGACGCCTCCTGAGCCATGAAAATACATCATGAGCGGATACCCACCAGCTGGCATTTTTTGCTTCGGAATGACAAGCGTAATGGGAGATGATTCTTCCCGTTGCTGAATGGGATCCCCCTTCGCGTCGAAGGCAAAAAGTCCTTCCGTGTCGAAGGGCGGCGTGCCTTGTTGAAATTGGGGATATTTGACCGTCGCCACGAGTTCGCAATAACGATCGTGCATGAGACCGTCGTCGGGATCGATTTGCAGATTTTCGATCGTAATGGTATGTGTCGCTCGAACTTTCTCCGATACCGCGTTCGTATCGGCAACGACGTCGCCTGTTGTAAAGACCGTGGCCGACGCAACTTCATTCGGATCGATGCCCACCATCGACATCGTTTCCCACAGCGGCGCATACATTTCCTTGGCCTTGGCGCCGCGCGGGCCAGCAACGGTTTGTCCGGCCCTTAATTTCATGAGTTCCGCGCTTGGGGCAAGCTTCATTCCGGTGGCATCAAATAGGTTTGTCATGACCACGAACGCATATTGACGATTTTCGTGCAAGACGAATCCCGGACGTGGGGCGACTTCGAGTGTATTTTCGGGGGTATATTCATCGACTTCGGGGGTCGAAGCAACGGTGGGAATCAATTGGCCGCGATCCGACGACTTGGGATCGATATCGATCAAGAGAATCGGTGACGAATTTACGCCAACAATGACATCCCCAGGATCGCGTGCTTGGAGCGGCGCGGTGAATCGAAAATAGGCCACGGGTACGGTGGGAAATGCGCGGCGATCCATCGCGAGGTGGACCCAATCGTCCCAAAAAGCCACAGCCGTCGGGTGAGGCACCCCCGTCAAGTCTGGATTTCCTGCGGCTGTCAGGCGCAGGTCCGACGGAAAGGGAAAGTCGTAGAAGCGATTCTCCGTAGTTAAATCGCTTTCGAAATCCACCAGGGCTCGGGTGCGATGATCGGCGGCAGGTGCGGGATCGCCCCCACAGCCGGCGAAGAGAGAAAAAAGAAGGGTGGTCGAGACAAACGAAAGGAGCGGTCGGTTCATGGTTCGTACGTTACCACCTTTGGACGAAATCCACCATTGCTGGTTTCCGTACCGAGGTACGTTGCGTAGCAATATATTCGTTGCGTGACGTCAGTGATGGTGGGGGGCTTGGGATCGACGAGGACAAAGCGCCAAATTCAAGCATACGACGATATTTTGACGGATCGCACACTTTCCCTCTTGTTTGCGTAGCGATGCCCTTTGTAGACTCGCGGCGGCGATGCTCACCGGAGACATCATTGACGATCGGTTCGAGCTGTTGGCGTGCACGGGCAGTGGCGGCATGGGAACCGTGTATCGCGCCCGCGATCGGTCCACGAACGATCTCGTCGCGGTCAAGGTGTTGCACGAAGATTCGGAAGGGACCACGGCTCGGTTCACCACAGAAGCTCAGGTTCTTGCGCGATTGGAACATGCGCATATCGTGCGGTACATTGCTCATGGAATCGCCGCAACAGGTGAACCGTATTTGGCGATGGAGTGGCTCGATGGGGAAGAGCTCGAAGCTAGAATGCGTCGCCAGCGCCTTGGGATCGTCGAATCGGTGGAGCTTGGTTTGCGCGTGGCGCGAGCGTTGGGCGTGGCGCACGCGCAAGGCGTCGTGCATCGAGATATCAAACCCAACAACATCTATCTTGTTGGTTCATCAGTAGAAAAGGCCAAAATATTGGATTTTGGTTTGGCGCGTATTCGTGGAAAAACCATTCTCACGCAAACGGGAAGTGTCATCGGCACGCCGGGGTA
>JBGAOI010000430.1:0-245 GCA_044221885.1 Polyangium sp. (in: bacteria) | reverse complement strand
AGATGGTGTTGATGCGCGCGCCGACGTGTTTTCATTGGGGTGTGTCTTGTATGAATGCGTGACCGGACAGCCGGCATTCGTTGGTGCTCATGTGATGGCGGTCCTGGCCAAGGTTCTCTTGGAGGAAGCGCCGCGGGCGCGTAAGCTTCGTGAAGATCTGCCCAAAGAATTCGATAATTTGCTGGCGCGGATGATGTCCAAGAAAATCGCATTACGTCCCGCGAACGGAGTGGAGGTTGCCGAAG